>JAFDEW010000481.1 GCA_019310125.1 Deltaproteobacteria bacterium
TATAATCTGCCGGTTCTTACCACCGTCTCCAAAATAAAGGATAAAACCAAAACTTTGTACAAGCTGGTTTTGGATGAACCGTCAAGCGCTTTTGCGGAGAGCTTCAAATCTCTCAGAGCATCCATCATGCTCTCTTCCTCTGACTCCCCTCCCAAAACCATTCTGATCACCAGTATGGCGCCAAAGGACGGCAAGACGACCATCGCGTCAAACCTGGCCATGGCCATTGCCGGATCCGGAAGCAAGGTTCTGATTATCGACTGCGACTTGAGACGGCCCATGCTGCATCAGGTTTTCGGCCTGGAAAACAAAACGGGGTTGAGCACGTTTATCAGCGGTACGTCCGGCATAACGATCATCCGGGACGGCCTGCCCGAGAACCTGAGCATTATCCCTTCCGGTCCGATTCCACCGAATCCTTCGGAACTGATGATTTCCAAAAGATTGAAAGATCTTATTCGCTCACTCAAGAATAAGTATGATTTCATCATTTTTGACACACCGCCGATTATTTCGGTTTCCGACACCTTGATCATCAGTAAAATCGTTGACGCAAGCCTTATCGTTACCCGTTTCGGAAAAACAACCTATGAGATGATGAGCTACGGAATGAAGCAACTGGCGGGTATCGAGGCAAAGGTTATCGGTACCGTGATCAACGCTGTTGATGAGAAAAAGAGCGGATATTATTATTACCACTATAACAAGGAGTATTATCAATATTATTCGTCAAATAACCAGGAATGATCAGGGATGATTAAAATTGCCCATAATATGGCTTTAAAAAATATCCCATATGCCAGGTGTCAGGTTTCAGGTGTCAGGTTTCCGAAGCTACCCCGGTTAAATTCGCCCCAGTACGATCTCCCGGACCTACGGGGTAAACTTCGCCTTTGTTGACTACGCTTCGCTGTCACTGTCGTGAATTCAACTTGGCAGGCTCGTCTTCTGCGAAGAATTTAACCCCGATGAAACAAATAAAAGGTTTCATTGGGCGGGCGGGGCAGGCCCATTACTGCTGAACAGGCTTCCTGACACCTGACACCTGAAACCTTAAGAAAGATATGGAACAAAAATGGGATTAAAATTTCCTCTGTATACACGGCGATTTTCACCACTACAGGAATGATCGATATTCATTGTCATATACTTCCGGGTGTGGACGATGGCGCTGTGGATCTTGATGAATCCGTTAAAATGGCAAAAATCGCGCATGCGGACGGCATTGCTACGATTATTGCCACACCGCATATCAACACCCCTTCCATAACCAGACAATCCTTATCGCTATGCCATGAGATGCTGGTGCAGCGCCTTGAGGAGAAGAGGATCCCCGTGGAGATTCTGCTGGGCGGTGAAGTGTCATTTTATCTGGATTCATCTCAGCTCAGCGTCCACACCCTCAACCGTACAAAATATATCCTCATAGAATTTCCTGCCGGCCATATGCCCCAACACGCCGGAGAAATACTGTTTCACCTGATTTTAAAGGGATTCTACCCCATCATCGCTCACCCGGAGCGAAATGCCGCCATTCTTAAAAATCCTGATACGCTCTTTGATTTGCTGAACATGAAGGTTCTGGCTCAGATCACCGCGGGGAGCCTCACGGGCATGTTCGGCACGGATTCCATGGCGTGCGCCCGGTTTTTGTTGCGAAAGGGCGCGGTGAGCTTTATTGCATCAGATGCTCACTCCGAACGGTATCGGCGGCCGGTCCTTTCCCAAGCGGTCCGCAAGGCCGGTAAAATCATCGGCAAAGAGAATGCCTTGAAGCTGGTAACCACGAATCCCAGGGCCATGCTGGCGGGGGCTTCGCGGTTAGAGGAAAGAGGATAGAGGAAAGAGGATAGAGGGTAAAGGGAAGAGAAAATAGAATAGAGGAAAGAGGAAGGAGCTATGGAATATAGTCCGATCAAGCATTTTACGGTTAAAGGGGCATCTCTATTTCCTAATTCCTCATTTCTCTTTTCTATGGTTTCAGATGTCAGAGGTCAGACCAATTCTTTAATTCTTAAATTCTTCAATTCCTCAATTATTATGAGTGGATCCATAGAAAAACTTACTTATCGAATTTTTATTTTTCTTTTGA
>JAFDEW010000482.1 GCA_019310125.1 Deltaproteobacteria bacterium
ACCTACCCATGCAACCAAGTACATCGCTGTCCAGGATCGCGAACGAAGGGCAGCGATGCCACCAAGAAACGCCAGGATTAATATATGTAAGGAGTCCTTAAAGCGCGATAGAAATATTAAGTTTCTGTTGTCTGTGTAAGCTCGTAATAACACCGAATCGCCAGCAGCCAAGTGAACCTGAATGAGCTGAAAAACGTTTGCGGGTTTGACAACTATGAGCAGGATGCTCCCAACGGTCACTGCGAAGATTGCGAGCCAAACCGCCGAGGGCTTGCATGCCTTCAACCAGTCACGATGTTGACGGTAATCCCACCAACCGCTGAGGACGATACCCGATAAGAAGATCGGCCCCAGAATGGCGGTAAAAGCCTTCGTCATAATCGAGAGTCCAAAGGCGATAGCGGACACAATGAGCCATTTATCATCGCCATATTTGTGCCATAAAGACAACGCGTAAAATGAGAGCAAGGCAAAGGCGATGGCGGGCAAGCCGATCATGATGGACACGCTCAGAACAAGATAATAAGGCAGAAGAATGAGGGTGATGATCCCAAAAACCGCGTGGATGTCCCCCCAAAATTGACGTAAGTACTGAATTCCCAGCCAAAGAATAGCCCCTGAAAAAAGCAACTCGAGCCCACGACCGGCCGGGATACTTAATCCAAAGACCCGGAAACAGAGGGTAAGCAGCATTGTGAAGATTGGAGGTTGATCGCTCCAGATCTCGGAATAAAGTTGGTAACCCTTAATGTTCATCATCGCTTTGATGGCATTGATTCCCTCGTCAGGGTTAAATTCGAAACGGTAACGAAACGGGAAAAAAAGCACCATAAAGATAATGAATATCAAGGGGATTGCATGCCAAAAAATTGGCGGGATCGCGTTTCTTCTCACGGAGTGCGATTCTGTATCCACGGGGCGAGGGTTCCTTTATTAAAGGGTCTGTTTTCCATGGTTATAGAAATCAATATATCACGGAAAGGGACCCCGTAAATGACCTGATGTCACAAAGAGTCACCGGGGGTTGAAACGAGCGCTTTTACTTTCAGCGTAGTTACTTGTATATTGACTCACAACGAGTAACAATAACCCATTACTCAATAAAGGGAGGGCAAAACCACATGCTTGTATATACCATCGTCATTGGCATCAGTTTTATCGCTTTGTTCGTGATCGGGCGTAACATTTTGCGCGGGCTAAACAGTCGCAATTGGCCAATAACTGAGGGGAAGGTCGTGCACTCTGGTGTACAAGCTCACCATAGCACAGATGACGAAGGGGACACTTCGACGACGTATGGAGCTTCGATCCAATACGAGTACAGCGTATCCGGACAAGAAATCCAGGGGACGCGAAGATCTTTCACAGACATGCGCACAAATTCAGTTCGACGAGCTGAGCAGATTCTGGCGCGTTATCCACAGGATAGCTCGGTCACGGTTTACCATCATCCGGATGAACCATCCCTCAGTGTCCTTGAACCTGGGGTTGAATGGTGGATGTACGCGTTGATGCTCATTGTTCTAGGGTTACTTGTTTTTGGGATTCTAGGCGCATTAGGTTTGATTGGGTAAGATCCATTAAGCGAGCCATATACACCGAGCATTTTACCGATAACCAGGGTGAATCCCAGCTGGGATTCACCCTTTTTTCTTTGCCACTAGTTTCAACAAGCGATCCTCTTGTTATGCAGACTCGCAACTCGATTCGTTCTATAGTATGTAGACCACATGGCGTGTATAAGATGCCGCGCGAAGCTCGAAACCGAGAGACATCTTGAGGAAATTCACGATGTTACAGAAAAGGGATTTGCTATGGATACTCGCATACCCAATCTACCAGATCATTGGGACGATTCGACACGAGGGGAGTCATGCACTCGTTGCGCTGCTTGAAGGCGCCAGAGTCACCGAGTTTGTGTTCTGGCCGTCGATCACGAAATATGGTTTTTATTGGGGTTACGTTCGCATTACTGGCTCGACCGACTGGGTATTCCTTGCTGCTCCCTACCTGGTTGATCTACTAACGTTTACCGTCTTCTTCTGCGTTTGTATGTGGCTATTGATCCGCAGAAAATGGATTTGGCTCATGTGGCTATTGATCCGCAGAAAATGGATTTGGCTCAACCTTGTGATCATCGGCTTGATATCGCCGCTCGCGAACTCCCTCTATAACTACTTAGGCAGCCCAGAACCGAATACCGATGTGGGGAAGCTGCTCGATGTACTGCCGGGTGTTGTCGTTCATGGATATTTTTGGTTGACCTTGTCACTCTACATACTTGGCATCTTCTTGGTTTTCAAGTTTTCCAGGACAGCACGCTTCATGAAGACCCAAAAGGGTGAAACTCAAAATTAATCATTGGCCTCGTCCGCAATTTCACTTTGGTTGAAAATTAATCGGGAGCGTATCTAGAAAGTGGAGCTTTGGCGTTCACTACCGTCCAGGTGAAACAAATGGCCGTTCCAAGGAGGGTGCTGTCCGCTAATTAGTGGGGCACAAGATATGGGTCCGGTACAACTCTTGAATACCATCGAGCCATGCCTGAAAAGCGGGATCTGAAGGTTCGCAAATATCGGTTCCGTTGAATTGAAGTGAACGCATCTTATTCCAATTCGTCATATTAAGCGGCAATGACCCATACAAAGAGTTTCTACCTTCACCTATATGGAAAATTTGGAG
>JAFDEW010000138.1 GCA_019310125.1 Deltaproteobacteria bacterium
TAGTCTTTTGATGGGTCATTGCTGTATGTTTTGCTACCTCCATAGCTGTTATTCCGGAGGGCCTCATAAAAGTCCTCGGTCAGTTCAATATATACCCCTTCCGGAATACGATCCTTGACCCGATCATCTTTTGCGTACAAAGTTGAAGGGAGCATGATCAGGGTCGCCAAAAAAGCACCTCCAAAAAAGATGAACCCCATCCGTCTCAGCGTTATCATTTTGTCACCTCACAAGTTTAATTAAACGTTTCCGGAATTCTACAACTTTATGAAAATACAGGTTTTATAAAGGAAACCTGTCCAATTGGGGCGAGCCCATAAGTTCCGGTTATTGTAAAAATGATTATTAAGCACATTTTGTGCCAAACATGAAGTCCGGAAACCTTATTGACAATGTGTATGGGAGGTGTATAATGAGTATTAAATTTATAAAGGGAGGCGGTCATGCGAACGAATTCTGCTGAATGAGGCATTTTCAGTGAGCAATGCCAGAACCAAAAAAGATCTTATTCATGAGGCGCTTACAGAATTTATCCGGATTAAAAAACGAAAGGATCTGACTGAATTGGCAGGTTCTATCAAGTTCTACAAAAATTATGACCATAAGAAGATGAGGAAACTAAGAGAATGATTTTAGTTGATACATCGGTTTGGATCGAAATTTTTAAGGACAAAACCGGACACGTTGCAACGACCTTTCAAGAAAGGATTGGCTCGGAAAATTATGTTCTAAGTCGATTTAATCAATTGGAACTTCTCCAGGGTGCAAGAGATCAGAAAGAATGGGAGTTGCTCGAGAATTACCTGTCCACACAATATTACCTCGAAACTACCAAATATACCTGGCCGGCGGCCGCACGGATTTATTTTGAACTCAGGAGAAGGGGAGTTACCATCAACAGTCCTGTGGATTGCTGCATCGCGCAGATCGCACTGGAGTATGGTGCTGTCCTCTTGCACAGCGATAAGGATTTTGAAAAAATATCTAAGATTCGACCATTGGAACAGGAGCGATTCGATGTGTTATAAAGAACGAGACGGTAACTTGATAGTATAGGAATTTCCTTTTTTGGACACAGATGAACACAGATTATCAAGATTCTTAAATTGCAAAATAAAAATATTATCTGTGTATATCTGCGAAAATCTGCGTCCTATTTAACGTGAAAACAATCTTCGCATGGCTTCCGTTAGTGTATTGACATATGTTTAAATTCATCCATACAGCCGACATTCATCTGGACAGCCCGTTGCACAAGCTCGACTATTATGAAGGGGCTCCGAAAGATGAAATTCGCCAGGCAACCCGGCGGGCGTTCAACAATCTGGTTCAGACGGCCATTGCCGAAGCGGTGAGTTTCATTCTCATTGCCGGAGACCTTTATGACGGGGATTGGAAAGATTACAACACCGGGCTTTATCTGGTGTCCCAGATGAGCAAACTTCGCCAGGCCGGCATTTCCGTTTACATGGTTGCCGGAAATCACGATGCCGCCAGTAAAATAACCAAAACCCTCCGGCTTCCGGAAAATGTTCATGTGTTTCCGTCGAACAAACCCGCAACGCATACCCTCGACCGCTTGAAGGTTGCGATTCATGGACAGAGTTTTGCAACGCCGGCCATAAAAAAAGATTTATCTCTTCTCTATCCCACACCGTTGCCCGGTTATTTCAATACCGGGGTATTGCACACCTGTGCTTCGGGCCGGGAGGGCCACGAGCCATATGCTCCGTGTACTGTGGAAGGATTGCGATCAAAAGGGTACGACTACTGGGCATTAGGACACGTTCATCAGTATGAGATTCTTTCGCATGACCCGTGGATTGTATTTTCCGGAAACATTCAAGGGCGTCATGTTCGGGAAACCGGCCCCAAAGGATGTGTGCTCGTTACGGTTGATGACAGAGGGTGTCCGGAAATAGAGTTCAAACCCCTGGACGTTATCCGGTGGGAGATCGTCACCGTGGATTCAAACGGCGCTGAAAGCGGCTATAAGGTTATGGATCGTTTTTGCAATCGCCTTGAAACCCTGTTGGATGAAAATGAGGACCGGCCTCTGGTTGTCCGTGTTTTAATTCAGGGGGAAACACCGGCTCACAGGGATCTCCTTGCCAATATTGACCGATGGAGCAACGAGATCCGGGCGGCGGCCTTGGATGCCAGCGGCCATAGGGTCTGGGTTGAAAAAATTAAATTTAATACCCGGTTGCCCTCATCTGAAAAAGATCTTCGGACCCGTGACGGGGCCATGGGGGAACTTGTGAAGTTGCTCGACGAATTCGCCGAAAAACCGGATTTATTGCGTGAGTTGTCGGATGAGTTGATTGATCTTGAGAAAAAAATTCCCAAAGAACTCAAACAGGGCCCGGACCGGATCCGGTTTGATGATACAAAATGGCTAAAAAGTCTGTTAGCGCAGGTTCGGCCGATGCTCATTCAGGGGCTGATGAAAAAAGAGGATGCCCAATGAGAATTCTCGAGTTCAGGATTATTGCCTATGGACCGTTTACCGATAAGGTTATTGAGTTAAGCGGCGGCAAGCAGGGCTTTCATGTGATTTATGGTCTCAATGAGGCGGGCAAAAGTTCCGCTTTGCGAGCATTGCGGAACCTGTTTTACGGTATCCCCGAACGGTCCACGGATGATTTTCTTCATCCCTACGGCAAAATGCGAATCGGAGCCGCCATTCAATCCGGCAAGGGCGATGTTTTGGAATTTGTCCGGCGAAAAGGCAGGCGCAATACCCTTCGATCCGGGGATGACAAAACCGTAATAGAAGAATCCCTGCTCAACAAATTCTTAAACGGGGTTGACGCCGATCTCTTTGTTACCTTGTTCGGTATTGACCACGCCGATCTGGTGCGCGGCGGCAAAGAGATTATCCGGGGCGCCGGAAGCATGGGGCAGGTTATTTTTGCTGCAGGGTCAGGGACCTCCAATCTTCGCGAGCTTCAGGAACATCTCAAGTCCCAGGCGGACGGTCTTTTCACACCGTCGGCTAGTAAGAAGAAAATCAATGAAGCGATTGGAAAAATAAACAAGAATCGAAAAGAGCTGCGCGATGCTCAGTTGCCCGGCCAACAATGGGCCGCCCATGATCAGGCATTGAACCATGCGCTGGCGCGCAAGCAAATCGTGGAAACGGATTTGGCGAAAAAGAGGCGCGCCTTGCATCGATTTGAACGGATTCAGGAAGCGCTTCCGGTTATCGCCAAACGCAAAGAACGACTCAATGAATTCCGAACCTACGCCACCGCCGTGCGGTTACCCCAAGGATTCCGGGACCAAAGGGCCGATTTTTTGCAGACGCTCAGAGTGTCGGAAAACGACCGGGATCAGGCACGTAACAGCACAAAGGCGCTCCAAAAAGAACTGTCCAAGCTTCAAATTTCCGAAAGTCTGCTGGAAAATTCAACGGTGATTGAAGAAATTCATCGGGAATTCGGGAGTCAGCACAAAGCGGCCGGGGACCGTATACAGTTAGAAACGCGCATGAGTGTATTGCTCGGCGAAGCCGGGGAAATCCTTCGCGGCCTGCGGAATGACTTAACTCTGGACCATGCTGAAAAATTACGAATTAAGAAGTCGGAAGCAGCCCGCATACAGGACCTGGGAACGCGGTTTGAGCGGATTGTCACGCGTATCCAAACTGCCCGGGAAGCAATTCCCACACTTACCCATCGTATTGCAGGAATTGACCGGAAGCTGGAAAAACTTGGAACGGCCAGGCAGATAGACCCCTTAAAACAGGCCATATCCCGGGCTGAAGAATACGGGGCTTTGGAAAAACACTATGGCAAAGAACGATCCGAGATCCGTTCCGAATTAAAAACTCTGGATGTGGCGCTTGGCAAACAAACACTTTGGTCCGGATCGGTCGAACAGCTGGAAGGTCTTCCGGTGCCTTCACTGGAGACCATTATCCTGTTTGAAGATCAAACCGCAGAGGCTGAGTTCAAGTGTGTTAGTCTAAAAAAGGAGTTTGAGAAGATTCAAAGAACGCTTGCTGATGTTGAACGGCAAATAGACGAGCTTCGGTTACAGCAGGAAGTGCCTTCCGAGCAAGATCTTCAAAAGGAAAGAGAGCAAAGGGGCAGGGGATGGCGGCTTATATCAGATACTCTGGAGGGCAAACCCGTATTGGATGAAGAAATTCACGACTATATTAAGGGGGTCGGGGACTCAAAGACGCTCTCGGCGGCATTTGAAAACAGTGTTCGGAAGGCGGATGAGATTGCCGACAGGCTCAGGCGAGAGGCGGATCGTGTTGCCGCTAAAGCCAAATTACTCGCGGATCAAACCTCCCATAACAAAGAACGGGATCGTCTGAAAACAGAAATTGATGTCGCCGAAAAGGTACAGCAAAAACTTGTGAAAGAGTGGATGCGGATATGGCAGCCTGCAGAAATTACGCCTCGATCGCCCAAAGAAATGAGAGCATGGGCGCAAGATCATAAGGCTTTGGCCGCAAAAGCCAAAGAGATCAGGGAGCGCCAGGCCAAAGTCGACCGATTAAAGGATGAAATTGACGTTCATTTCAAAAGTCTGAATCAGTGTTTGAAGAAGCTTTTGGAGCCCCATTCCACGGAGGGAGAAACACTGGCCGATGTAATCCAGAGATGTAAACGGGTCATCCGGGCAGAGGATGAGATGTACAATAACATAAAGCAGCTGCAAAGCGAGAAGGCCCAACGCAAGCAAGAGCTGGCAGAAGCACAGGCACGGGTCGATTCCAGCGAACAGGAGCTTTCACAATGGCAAAAAGAGTGGGAACACGCCGTCCGGCCGCTGGGTCTGGATGCCGATGCCGTTCCTGCCCAGGCCAATGCAGTGATGGAAGATCTCAACACCCTGTTCGGCAAGCTTAAAGACGCCAATATTCTTCAAAAGCGTATTCACGGTATCAACCGTGATGCGGATGAATTCGCTGTCAAGGTGAGCGGTCTGGTGGATGCGGTGGCCGGAGACTTGAAAGAGTTGCCTGCCGGTGACGCAACGCTTGAACTCAACCGCCGGCTGACCCTGGCACGAACTGCCCAATCCCAACGGCAAACCCTTGGGAAACAGTTAGCCCAGGAACAGAGCCGCATGGATAAAGCGGTTGGCAGGATTGCCGAAATAGAAACCCGGCTCAAGGGTATGTGTGAAGAAGCAGGGTGTGAACGCTACGAAGATCTTCCCGAGGCCGAACGAAAATCCGAAAAACGAAAACAAATAGAAGCTGAATTAAATACCCTGGATGAAAGGCTGCACCAGTTGAGCGCCGGCGCTACCATCGATGATTTTATCAACCAGGCCCTAACCGTGGATCCGGACGACATCGACGGGGAGATTAGCAGACTGACAGCGGAGACCGATACGCTGAATCGAGAAAAATCGGAAATGGATCAGCGCATTGGAAGCGAGCGAACGGAACTCGGCAAAATGGATGGGAGCGCGCGGGCAGCCGAATTGGCCGAAGAAATTCAATTCCTTCTGGGAGGGCTTGAAAACGATGTGGAGCAGTATGCCCGGCTGAAAATCGCATCAAAAATTTTAAACCAGGCCATAGAACGGTATCGGAATAAAAGCCAGGAGCCTATTTTAAAGCGTACCACCGAACTTTTTAAGCAAATTACCGGAGGCTCATTTCAAGGGGTGCGTGCGGAATTTGACGATACCGGCCAACCCGTGCTTGTGGGGGTTCGACCGGACGGCAGGGAAATCGTTCCCGTGGAGGGCATGAGTGACGGAACCGCCGATCAATTGTATCTTGCGTTACGGTTGGCGGGTCTTCAGGATTACCTGGAACGGAACGAACCCATCCCGTTTATTGTAGACGACATACTGATCAAGTTCGATGATGAGCGTGCGGTTGCGGCCCTGGGGGCGCTGGAGCGTCTGTCTGAACAAACCCAGGTCATATTCTTCACCCATCACCGGCACCTTTTGGAACTTGCCAGAAAAAATGTTGATGCGTCGTCATTAATTGAACATACGTTAAATGCGTGACATTAACTAGTGGACACCAGATAATTGAGAGGTCGGGGAGTTGTTTCGACTGAATAGCTCCATAAATAATCAGCGACTACATCATACAAACTCATCCATAAGGGTTCGTAAAAAAAGAACAGAAAATATGGCTTTAAATAAATAATGGTGAATGGCGACCCGCTTAAAGCATTTTAATAACGCACACAAAATATCGCTGTTCTTTCTTAACGATCCCTAATGGTTTCAAACAGTGTATGATTTCGCTGCTGATCATTCATTACGCTATTTTAGAAGCTTTATGACCCCTATCAGGAGGTTAATAGCCTATGGTTGCAAAAGCTCAGGATGCCGTAAGTCCAAGGCGTCCAAGAGTGACGCTGTAGTTTAACTACCGCGAACTCTTGGCAACGAAGGAATTAGGGTATCATGGGCTTTTCCGACAGGAGGATAATTTATGCTCGACATGCTAAAAAGGTTTTTCAGCAAAACCAAAGTCAATAATTCCGGCACCGGAAAACAGAACAGAGAACGCGACCTGTGCGTTGCCACCTGCGCTCTTTTTGTGGAGATGGCTCGAATAGACGGAACCTTTACCCAAGCGGAGCTGGAAACCATTCTTTCGATTCTAAAAGAGAAATACGGCTTATCCGGAGAACATGCCGACGCGCTGATTGAAGCGGCCGATAAAGAGCTGGATCAAAGCGTGGACCTCTGGCAATTTGCCAGGCTGATCAATGAGAATTATTCAACGGATGAAAAAATCGAGGTCGTTGAAACCCTCTGGCATATTGTCTATGTTGACGGAAAGATGGACCAGTACGAACACTACCTGATGAACAAGCTCAAAAACTTACTGCGTCTTTCTCACAATCAGTTAATCGATGCGAAATTAAAAGTAAAATATTCCCGCGGCACCTGATCGGAGTTACTAATGATCTCATAATTATTTATACATAAAGCCAAAATGTTTTCTGACAGGATTAACAGGATTGACTTGATTTTTTTCACGGCTTCCAGATGAAGCCGTGAAAACACAATTCCGCTTCAGCTGAAAAAAAGGGCGAGGAGCCAATAACAGGTGCTTTTCCCTTTGTTTTACTGTTTTGTTGTAACAATGATTGAACGCCTTCCCTCGAAGAGGGATGATCCTTTTTGCCTTTCTTCCGGAAAGGCAAAAACATTTTCTTTATCCTGAAATCCTGTCTAAATATTAATGTTCTTATTAGTAAACCCAAGTTGAGTTATGTCCATACTCTTTGTAAACCTCTCAGAA
>JAFDEW010000139.1 GCA_019310125.1 Deltaproteobacteria bacterium
AGAAGTTGGACTTTTTACGAAACCGTCAATGTTGATTTTCAACTTAACCAAGGTAAACGCATTTGATTTCGGTACAGCGTAGCGACGCCGGGTTTCTTAAACAATGGATAGAGCAGGGCCTTGTCAGGATCGTTTCTATCCTTGTAAGTCATTCTCGATTTTTCTAATTTTTAATTTTAATCGATCAATAATCTGATCAGGGGTTTCCTTACGCAAAATTTCCTGAAATTGGGCTCCATAGAACCGAACCACGCTGATTCCGAGTACGAAAATATCGTATGCTTTCCAGGAATCGCCTCGTCTCACCATTTTAATTTCCACCGGAATTTCTATATTATTCCAAAACACCGTCACTTGAACCACGGCTTTGGAGTCGCTGATCAAGTTTTGGCTGATTGGAATTACTTTCTCATTAGTATAGTTGTCTTGCAGTATGGTAAGGTAGTAAACCGTTATAAATTTGGCAAAAAGATTTGTAAATTCATTCAGTTGCTGTGGTGTGAATTTTAGCAGATTGCTCGCCAGTGCATGCCGGCAAAACTCTTTAAAGTCAACGATTTGGTTTAAAATCTCCGACAGCTGTTGACGCTGGTTATCTTTTTGGGCAGTGTCTTTATAAATTGGATCATTTAAAATGGTAATTCCCTGATCTATTAGCTTCTGCAAGGTATCTAACGGCTGCTCCGCATAAGCAAAAGTAGAAAGTTCTACAAGAATCATAATAACTGCAACCAAAGCCTTTTTCATAGTTGGTCCTTTCATACCCCTTATCCGGACTCCGGACATTCCGAAAAACTTACCGAGCCGATCCAGGATCCGCATCCGTATTCCATAGTGACTCGGCAAAGGTATAATAGAATAATCTTTCCAATATTTCAATGGATGTTATATAGTAAACACATTTCATTTTAGTGCAGCGTAGCCACGGCGTGTTTCTCTTGCAAACCGACTGACTGTTTGAAGGGCTTTAGCGCGCGTTAGCCCGAACGAATGAAATTATGAATAGTGTCATCCAGAAACGGCATCTTTCGGCCCCCGGCGGCGTTCTCGCTCGTTTTCAATCCTCGAAATAGCACGCTATGCCTGCGGTTGAAAACTCGCTCGGGCCTTGCCGGAAACCAAAATCTACCATTTCTGGATGGACACTATCTAAAAATCAATGGGATAATTAGCGACGAATTGTTCTTAATAACTTTGGCACGGCTCGGGCTTACGGGTGCTTAAGGGTTCACGAAAAAATAAATTTACAATTTTGGGAGTTGAGGCGCCTGACTGGCAAGGCACGAAAACTTAAGGAATATCAAGCATATTTCGAGTTTTCTTAACGCAGCCAGTCGGGATGCATCGGCATCCAAAATGTGAAGTTGTTTTTGAGTGAGCCCTGAGCACAAGTTTCAGTCGGTTGGAAAGAGATATACGCCGTGGCGGAGCGTTCTCCCTGTATTGGGATTCAAATGCGTTTGCCCTGGCTCCGTATCAAAGGCAAGGGTGAATTCGCGCCGGCAGGAACAACGCTCATTCAGAATACCGGGGTATGGGTGAGAAATATGGATGTATGGGTTCATTCTTCCATGGCAGGCCTGTTTCTGTTTTGGAGAGATTTTAAAGAGATTTTCCCAATACTTATATTTATAGGTGTTTTTGTAATTTTCCCTGTAATATATGTGATGTTCAGGCGCAGGAGGAAAAAGGAAGAAGATCCGGAGGAAGAATAACCGGGAGACCTTTGATAAACTACGGAATCGATTCGATAACCTTCCGAAACCATAAGAAATTATTGTTTGTAATTTTTTCCACGCCGAAATCCTTTCGTCTCCAGAAAACCATATTGTATTCACCGGGAAAAATCCGCCAGGGACGAAACGGTTTCAATGCATACCGGCGAATTCCCGACCGTGTTCTCACATACCCCATACCCCGAAAATTTTGCCGCTCGCATCCATGGAGATCTTCCTGTAATATCAATTTTGGGTTCATGGATATTATGGCATTTTCCCAGCGGCAATAAGGCAGAATCCGCTGGCAGATAACCGCTGCGCAAGATACATCTTGAAGATCCTCCACAAGGGTTCCCGGAAATATTTTTATCGCTTTAAATAAGTTATGCGGATTTCCTCCATAATTTCTTATGAGCAACTCAGTCATACCTTCAGGATCCGCAAAGGCGCTTGAAGATATGGACTCGATTTCATACAGCCGGTCAATACATACATAGTAGGATAAATTCAACCCCGTCATCAGGCGAATATGATTATCTATCCGGTTTATCCGGACGCCACACCCCAGACTGACAATGGATTTATGCCCGTATTTCTTTAGAAAAGAAACAACCGGGTTGACCGCTTTGCCCGGATCTTTTTCCTTTGCTCCGTGAATCCCACAGGTTATGTCTTGGGGATGCGAATACGTCTGATATTCATTTGGATCATAACGCTCGGATACATCCATATCTATCCTCCGAAATAAGGACTCTACCCGAATATTTCGCAAAAAAAATAAAAACCGCTGATCATTCTTAATTTGATGTCGAGTAAAGAAGTTATGGATTGAACATTCTTGGCAACCGCACGTCAGGTTCTACTGGAGCACCCAAAGATTTTATAAATAAATATCAGGAAAAATCATCCGATAACAATCGGCAAAAATGCCTATTTTGATATAGGCAAAATTGCCTACATCGAACATTTCATAAACAAAAATGAACTCGATCCTTGAACTGTTCGGGATATCGCTGATTTTCTATGGATTCAGGGGGTTTTTTCTTTAGAGCAGTGTTTGTCGGCGCCCTTTAGCCGCATTGCAAGGTTTGTGGAGTGATTGTAAAGAATCCTGGCCCAAAGGAATAGGCTTCGCTTATCCCCAGAGGGGCTTTGCTTTATTGAATGTTCATTGACTTATTTAAATTCCAAATAACAAATCCCAAAACATTCACCCTGTTAAATAATGCTTCGCATTAAATCTATGATTTATTTAACAGGGCAGGCAAATAACAACACGCGGCGCAAGCGCCTGCGCTGCGCGTGACCGAAATTCAAAATACCAAACAAAAAAAACAATCGCGTTGAACCGGTTTGGAATTTGGAATTTGGAATTTGTGATTTATTTGTAATTTGGTGCTTGGGATTTGTGATTTAAAACACCAAACTCCAAGGCAGAGCCGGAGCACTCTGCCCCCCGCGATGCGGAACAGGCTTGGCCCATCGAAGATCCCGCCTCGCGGGGAAGGACCAGGTTTTTCAGGGTAAAAGAAAAAAGTGTGGGATGTGGGAAGCTGTCTGAATTTTTTGAGTATTTATGAGTTTGAAGTATATCCTTTTTGAATGGCATATTTTACCAGTCCGGCAATTTTATTTATATTCAGTTTTTTCATGATACTGGCACGGTGATGCCCAACCGTCCGAACGCTTATAAACAGTAGGTTAGCAATGTCTTTGCTTGATTTTTCTTCAGCGATTAGTTTTAATATTTCCTTTTCTCGAGTGGTCAAAGGATCATCCAGAGGTTTTCTACCGTTTCGGTAGAACCCTATCAACTCGTCCGTCAACTCTTCTGAAAGAATTGGAGACAAATGAATACCTCCCCGTCGGATTTTAGTAATGGCGGTTAGAAGTTCTTCTCCGGTATCTTCTTTTAGCAGGTAGCCGTCAGCACCGGCTGTGAGTGCATGATAGAGATATTCTTTCTTTTTATGCATGGTCAGAATAAGTATCTTGATTTCAGGATAGACCATCTTGATCTCATGGGTCGCCTCAATCCCCCTCAAATTCGGCATGGATATATCGAGTATGATCATGTGGGGATTAATGTTTTTCAGCAGATTCAGAAGTTCTAATCCGTCCCCGGTTTCCGCGACGACCTCCATATCATCCGACTCCTCGATGATCTTTTTTATTCCATTTCGAATCATAACATGATCATCAGCCAGCACAATACCATAAGCATTCACGGCCTAATTCCCCTTTTCACAAATTGGGACGTTAAGAGTTATCCGGGTTCCTCTTTGTTTTTGGCTAAAAATTTTCAGTGTACCGCCAAGCATCTTTGCACGTTCATCCATAGCCGTCAAGCCTAAGCCCGTTACGTCGGAGCCCTTATTAACGATCTGTTTTTTTTCAAAGCCCTTCCCGTCATCATCAATTTGAAAAAAAACATATTTTTTCTTTTTCATGATAACAATCGATAAATGATCGGCATGGGCATGCTTATCTATATTTGTAATGGCTTCCTGGAATATTCTGTAAACAATAATTTGTGATTCCCGGGTAAACAGATTGTCTATTTTCTCGATATCAAGAGAAATATTAATATTGGAATGTTTCTCAAATTTTTCAGCCAGCCATCTAAGGGCGGCGCACAGGCCCATATCTTCCAAAATTGAAGAACCGAAATCCCTGGAAAATCTACGGACATTTTCAATGGTTTGATCCACGTATTTCAGTATCTCTACACAATCCTCTTTTAGATCTGTTTGGCTGTTATTCAGTTTATTCTTTATGGATCTTATCTGGAGTTTCAATACCGTAAGTGATTGTCCCACTTCATCGTGAAGCTCCATTGAAATTCGTCTTCTTTCTCTTTCCTGAACCGTCAATAAATGGGAAGACAGCAGACGAAGTTTTCTTTCGGATTCACGCAACAGCATATCCTTTTTTCTGACTTCAGAGATGTCAATAATGATCCCTTTCAATCCGACTGATTTTCCATCCCGGCTCATAGGGTTTGAATAAATGACAACCGGAAATGTACTGCCGTCTTTCCTCAACATGGTGTATTCACTCCCACCGGTGTTATTCCCCCTCAACGTCCTTTTCTTGTTTGCTGAAAACCTATCTCTGTCTTCAGGGACAAAGAGCTCCATGGCGTTTAAACCCTTATCAAAAACCCCTTGAGCATAGCCAAAGGATTGGGGTGAATTCCGATTGGAAAATGAAAGATTTCCCGCGAGATCAATTTCAAAAAGAGTTTGAGGAAGAAGCTCAGCAAGCTCCTTGTATTTCTCACCGTTCTCCCGCAGGATATTCTCCACCTGCCGGTACTCGATGGCATCTTTCTCTAGCGCCTTAATCTTTTCCTGCAATTTTTCATAGGATAATTTTCCATACATTTTCACACACTCCGATCCCGGATTTCCATGAAACATCCCTATTACGCCAAAACAACACCCTAACCCGGACAATCCGGAAGCAAACAGGATTTTTTAATAATTTAACTTCCAGCACCATTTAACGAATAGATACTGGATACCGGATACTCGATACTGGATAAAATAAGGATAACTTCAGTTTTTAAAAGCCAGCATCCGGAAACCAGCATCAAGCATCTTTTCCATTACAGTACAACATGGAGTAATATAAAAATTTTGCCACAAAAAGCACAAAATTTACAACTAAGAAACTAACATATTTCTGCGTTATCCCTTTTTTTCTTCCTCCAGGAAATATATGACCGACAAATAATAATCGATATGGGAATGCCGACAAAAGCACCGTCATCAATCTTTCCAGGTGAAAAATCAGGCATAAAAAAATAAACCAGACCCCCTAACAATAAGCTTGCACGAAGTGCTCTCGCGTATCCCATAAAGGTGAAGACTCTTAAGAAGGTCATGAAGAGAAAAGTCCAAAAGAGAAATACGATGAAATCCGCTGCATACTGGTATGGGACAGGAATCAAATCTGCTATGGATTTGAGTATCGTTTCATAAAAAGAAGTTTCCTTTTTGGCGCGCACCGTTATGATGTCACCGATAGTCATTTTTTCATCGATGTAAGTCGCGCTTGGGATCAAAAAATCGAGAGTTAAGGCGGAGTTCTTTTTGTGAAGGGCATCATTTGTTTGCCCGAAAGGAAGTTGAAGGATATGCTTTACAAGCAGAAATCCGGCAATGCATAAAAAGGCTATAACCAATAAAATTATACTCTGGGAAATAGACCTTTTCATGGGAGGATTGTACTTTTTGTAAAGATTGAGTTAATCTCAATGATGGATATAATGCATTATATAGAGCTCATTTTATCCAGATGTAAAAATATTATTAGCAGATTTTTATAAGTTTTTCAATCATATTTATGATGCGTTATATATTCGGTAAAAAGGCATCGTTTTCAGGGGAAAAATTCAAAAATAAATTAAACAGGTTGTATTCCCTCATGTGTTTTCAACGGTCGCGTTTTAAAGCCTGCACACACACTGGGGGGGATAGACGGCCTTTTTAAACAGCTTTCCCGGACCGGATTTTAGGTGTTATCTGCGAAGGTCTTCGAACTTTTCGATGTGTGACGATTCTTCTTGAATTATTTTTTCCAGGTGCTCAATGGTTTTTTCGTCCACGAGGAAGGTTTTCAACATTTCATAAAATAAAATCGTGTCCTTTTCAAACTCTATAAAAATATCGATGAGATGTTTACTGCTTTTAAGCTGCGAAAAATCAACATCGGCAAGTGAAAACGTTTGTTTTCCGATTAAATCGTCGATCAATGACGCATCCATCTCTTCGACCTGCGGACGATCTTGACTTTTTTCAATTTCATCTTTTAGGCTCAGAAACCAGTCTCTATGCTCCAGCTCTTCTTCTGCAATATCACGCAGCAGATCGTCCAGTTCAGGATTTTTGGATTGGCCCATGGCTTCTCGGTAGACCTTTTCACCGTTCTTTTCCAACTGAACGGCAATTTCAATGATTTCGGTTATGGAAAACATTGGTGAGATCCTTAGAAATCGTTTTGACACGGGGGTATATTCGATATGCCGCGACCCGGGTGCCGATAAATGGGAATTATAAGAATTTGCTTTGATTGATTTTAACAAAAAAGTTGTATTTAAAATCCCTATAATAGAGGAATTTGCATGTCAAGAGATTATACCTGCAGGGTCAGGGGAAACGCATTTGAATCCCAATTCAGAGAAAACGCTCCACGACGGGGAGGGTTGAGAAAAACAGCAGGATCAAGTTCCGCCAATAGGGTTGCGGCCGCTTCCCGGAATTGAGGCTTCCGCCCGCTTTATCAGCTCGCAGCTCCGAGCATGAAGCTTGTTAAGCCTGCTCTGGTAGTCGGCCTTGGAGACAGGGTCGGTCATGGGACGTAAATTAGCCATAGAGATATGATAAGCACCCCGCCCTGCAGCGCCAAGAAGTTCACAAACCACCTGAAGGTCCGAAAGAAGATGATTTTTGCACTGTTCTGC
>JAFDEW010000140.1 GCA_019310125.1 Deltaproteobacteria bacterium
TTTATATAATATAACACTTAAAATCAATGTATAGGAATTTACCTTTAAATACCGAAGAATTATATTGTGTGTCAAGATATAACTAATACAATATTTTGTATAAAACTTCGTTGATTCGGTAAACTGTTTAGAGGCCTGCCATGGTGTTACATGCCACCCGATTCGTTGTATTAGTTAGTGCCCGCTGGCATAAAATTGCTCAAAATAAAAAAGCCTGTCTTCTCAATGACAGGCTTTTATTTTTATGGCGGGAGTGACGAGACTTGAACTCGCGACCTCCGGCTTGACAGGCCGGCGCTCTAACCAAAACTGAGCTACACCCCCAAATGGTAGGCGGAACAGGGCTTGAACCTGTGACCCTCGGCTTGTAAGGCCGATGCTCTCCCAACTGAGCTACCCGCCCCAATTTTTTAAAACAAACTACCGCTAACAATTTAGCAGAATGAAGTCAAGATTAAAGTGTTCTGAAAAAATGTCCCGCATAAATTTTATTTATATCAAGGCTGACGGTTGCTTGAGATCAACTTCTTTCTTCATTATGTCAAAAGGAATATCGTTTTCTTTAAAAAGCGTATCCCCTTCATTTAAAATCAACGAATGAGGCAATACTTCGTCCATGTGCTCCACCAAAACAATTTCAACCTCTTTCAACACCGTGGTGGGTATATCCTTTAAATCCTTTTCGTTTTCTTTGGGGATAAGAATTTTCTTGACGCCGCCTCTGTGAGCGGCCAGAATTTTTTCTTTCAGTCCACCAATAGGAAGAACACGTCCTCTCAACGTTATTTCTCCGGTCATGGCAATATCGTGATAAACAGGTCTTTTCAGAAGAGCCGAAACCAGGGATGTACACATTGAAATCCCTGCCGAAGGGCCGTCTTTTGAAATGGCGCCTTCAGGTATATGAATATGGATGTCAAATTTCCTGTAAAATTTTCTATCTATGTCGAGACGCTCGGCACGTGATCGGACATAGCTTACGGCTGCCTGAGCAGACTCTTTCATCACATCTCCCAGTTTGCCGGTCATAGTCAATTTTCCTCTGCCGGGCATAATCAGTGTTTCAATACAAAGCAATACTCCACCCACCTGTGTCCAGGCAAGCCCGGTAACAATTCCGATCTGATCGTTTTCCTCTATCTGAAGCTCTTTGAAGCGCGGCGGCCCTAAGTATTTCTGCACTGATTTTGCGGTTATTTTAAAACCGTCGCTCTCTTTATCTTTTATCACTTTGCGGGCGATTTTACGGCAGATTGAAGAAATTTCGCGCTCAAGGTTTCTAACTCCTGATTCTCGTGTATATCTCCGGATAATTGTAAGAACAGCTTCCTTGGAAAAAGTTACATTCTTATCTTTAAGTCCATTCATTTCGATCTGTTTGGATAAAAGAAAGTCTCTGGCGATATAATATTTTTCGTACTCGGCATAGCCGGGCAAACGAATAATTTCCATTCTGTCCTGCAACGGAAGCGGTATCTCAGGCAGCGTGTTGGCGGTAGTAATAAAAAGAATATCCGAAAGATCGTAATCTATATCAAGATAATGGTCGTTAAAGCTGTAATTCTGTTCCGGGTCAAGGACCTCTAAGAGAGCGGCCGAAGGATCGCCACGGAAATCCATGCTCATTTTATCAACTTCATCAAGGCAAAATACCGGATTGTTAACACCGACTTTTTTAAGAGACTGAATGATTTTACCCGGCATTGCGCCGATATAGGTGCGTCGATGTCCCCGAATTTCAGCCTCATCCCGAACACCTCCCAAGGAAAGACGTACAAATTTTCTTCCCGTAGCTCTGGAAACTGATTTGGCCAAAGACGTTTTTCCTACACCGGGCGGCCCCACAAAACAAAGTATGGGTCCCCGGATTTTGTTGACCAGAGATTGGACTGCAAGGTATTCAAGTATGCGCTCCTTTGGCTTTTCCAGCCCGTAATGATCTTCTTCCAGTATTTTATCTGCTTCTTCAATATCTTTTCGGAATTTGCTTTTTTCAAACCAGGGAAGACTGATCAACCAATCAATATAGCCTCGAACCACCGTTGCTTCAGCGGACATAGGGGTCATCATTTTAAGTTTTTTGAACTCTTGTCTGACTTTGACTGCGGCTTCCTTTGACATGCGTTTGCGTTTGATTCGCTTTTCAAGATCGTTCAGCTCGTTTCTATTATCATCCTCAGTTCCGATCTCCTTTTTGATTGCCCGCATTTGCTCATTCAAATAATAATTCTTCTGGGTTTTTTCCATCTGTTTCTTGACACGATTTTTTATCCTCTGATCCATCTTGAAAATATCGATCTCCATCTTTATCAGGCTTAACAGAAGAGACAGCCGCTCTTCCATAACAACCGTTTCCAAGAGACGCTGTTTATCATCTATTTTAAAAGAAAAATGGGCCGCCACCGTATCAGCCAATTTTGAAGGATCTGAGATGGCAGAAACCGTTTTCACGAGATCTTTTGAGATGTTTTTGTTTGATTTAGCATATTCATCAAAACTATCATGAATCGCCCGGATCAGAGCCTCGCCCTCGGCAGGCAAAATTTCAGTGTCACCGATCGGTTTCAGCGCCACCTGCAAAAAGTCCGGGTTCTTGATAAAACGGACAATAGAAGCCCTGGATTGTCCTTCAATCAAAGCTTTTACCGTTCCGTCCGGAAGCCGAAGAAGTTGCAGTATCTTTGCAATGGTTCCTACCTGGCTGATGTCTTTTTCCGTAGGGTTGTCAATACCCGCCGTTTTTTGAGTGGAAAGAAAAACTCTTTTATCGGTGTTCATCGCATCGGAAAGGGCTTTCACAGATTTTGAACGTCCTACAAAAAGGGGGGCAACCATGTGTGGAAAGACCACTATATCTCTAAGCGGAAGTAACGGAAGGAGTAATTCCGGCGATTCCGGATCATTATCCTTAAAAAATTTCGGCAAGTTAATCATTGTAATATATTATACCTCTATACGCTTATTAAAGCAACATCGACAAAATCTTGTCGATAATTGCACGGTCCAAATTTATTTTGTAATTGCGGCAGATACTGGATACCGGTCTCTGGATGCTGGATAATGAAGGATAATTCCATTGTTAGATCGAGTATCCAGAATCAAGTATCCAGCATCTTGACCTTACAAGCAATTACAATTTCGCTGCCCGTTAAGGGCCACATCTGCGTTGACTTGGAAGATACTTAGCTGTCTTGTGCTTGTTGTTTTGGCTGCTCAAACAACAGAATGGGATCTTCTTTATTGATCACCGTATCTTCTCCGATGACGCATTCCTTTACATTCTCCATAGAAGGAATTTCATACATGATATCCATCATGCAGCTTTCTATAATGGCACGAAGGCCTCTGGCGCCGGATTTTCTTTTCAAAGCCTCTTTGGCAATGGCAGAAAGGGCGCTGTCTGTAAATCTTAAGTTTACGCCTTCCATCTCCATGAGTTTTGAAAACTGCTTAATAAGGGCATTTTTCGGCTCCTTGAGTATTTTTATCAAAGCAGAATCATTCAATTCGCCAAGGGTTGCAATAACCGGCAGACGACCCAAAAATTCAGGAATCAAACCGTATTTTATCAGATCCTCGGGCTGAAGCAGCTTCAGGGTTTCACCGATATTTTTTTCTTCCTGTTTTATGATTTTGGCACCAAATCCCATAACTTTAGAACCTAAACGCCGCTGAATAATTTGTTCGAGCCCTGTAAAAGTTCCACCACAAATAAAAAGTATATTGGAGGTGTCAACCTTGACAAAATCCTGCTGCGGATGTTTTCGTCCGCCTTTGGGAGGCACACTGGCGGTGGTTCCTTCTATAATCTTCAATAATGCCTGCTGAACCCCCTCTCCGGAAACATCTCGGGTAATGGACGGATTATCGGATTTGCGTGCGATCTTGTCAATTTCATCGATGTAAACAATGCCCCGCCCGGCTTTTTCCACATCGTAATCCGCGTTCTGAAGCAGGGAAAGGATGATATTTTCAACATCCTCACCCACATAGCCTGCCTCGGTTAGGCTGGTCGCATCGGCAATGGTAAAGGGTACATTTAGAAATCGTGCAAGGGTCTGCGCTAGCAATGTCTTTCCACAGCCGGTGGGTCCAATAAGAAGGATATTACTTTTCTGAAGTTCAACCTCACTGGCTTTGATTGAAGAATCAAGACGCTTGTAATGATTATAAACAGCAACAGCAAGAGTCTTTTTGGCCGCATCCTGCTCAATCACGTAATCGTCGAGCATGGCCTTTATCTCTTTTGGAAAAAGGAGCTGCTCCATACCGTCTATATCTTTTTCTTTTTCCTCTTCAATGATTTCACTGCAGAGCTGTATGCATTCATCACAAATATAAACCGCGGGACCGGCAATCAGTTTCTGCACCTCTTTCTGATTTTTTCCACAAAACGAACAAAAGAGATTGTCGTTCATATCCCCTTTTTTCGACATGTTAATCCTCCACTTTTTCTATTTTATCAAGATCATCTCTGTTAAAGATAACATGATCGACGATCCCGTATTTTTTGGCATCTTCGCCTGTCATGAAGTAATCACGATCCGTATCAGACTGTATGTGCGCTAAATCCTTTCCGGTATGCAATACTAGAATGTTATTCAGAGTTTCCTTCATACGAAGGATTTCTTTGGCCTGTATTTCTATATCCGATGCTTGCCCCTGAAATCCTCCCATGGGTTGATGGATCAAAATCCTTGCGTTTGGAAGGGTATAGCGCTTGCCTTTTGTACCCGCAGTCAGTAAAAGCGCTCCCATACTGGCTGCTTGTCCAATACATACGGTGGCAATATCCGGTTTAATATACTGCATGGTATCATATACCGCCAAACCCGCTGTCACCAAACCGCCCGGGGAATTGATATAAAAATTGATATCCTTGTCAGGATCTTCGGATTCGAGGAACAAAAGCTGCGCAATCAATAGATTTGCAACCTCATCATTCATTGCCGATCCAAGGAAAATGATTCTATCTTTGAGAAGCCTCGAATATATATCATAGGCGCGTTCACCTCTGCTGCTCTGTTCTATAACCATTGGTATTAGTGGCACAAATCGTCTCCTTTATAACTTTGTATATTTTATTCGCAACAGTTTAGTTCTTTGAAACCGTTGGATTTAAATTTAAGATTGTTGCTCTAAGCCGGGCTCTACCTCTTCGATGATGCTGTTTTTAATAATAAGGTCTATAGCCTGTTTTTCAAGTAGCGTCTGTTTAAATATTTCAAGAGTATCCTTATTCTGACCATAATACTTTTTTATTTCTTCAACCGGTTGTTTAAAACCTTTGGCCATGTCATTGAACGCATTTTCTAATTCTTCATCCGAAAGGGTCATGTTTTCCTGCTCGACAATCTTGTCTAAGATCAAATGCCGTCTTACTTTTTTTTCTGCCAGTTCACGATGTTGTTCCAAAAGCATTTCTCTGGACAGCCCCTGATCTTCCATTGACTTATTATGATACGCCAAAGTCCGTTCAACCTCTTCAATAATCCGTTCCAGTTCATAGTCGACCATTGAATCCGGCAACTCGAATTCTGTTTTTGAGATCAGGTTCTTAAAAATTTGCTCATTCATCTCCTGCTCTGCTCTCTTGACGTAGCCCTCTTTCAAGTTCTTGGTTATGGCCTCCTTGAGGTTGTCTAATGTTTCATACTGCCCAAAATTTTTGGCAAACTCGTCATCAATCTCCGGAAGCACCTCTTCTCTGATCTCATGGAGCGTTACCTGGAACGTTATTTCCTGGTTGGCCAGTTTTGCGTTATGATAATCTTCCGGAAATTTTATTTTTACTTCCCGGTTATCCCCCATCTTCATACCGATTAGCTGATCGTCAAATTCTTTTAAAATATTCCCTTCGCCAACTTTCATGGTGTGGTTTTCGGTTTTCTGGGTTTCGGCAAAGGGTTTGCCGTCTTTAAATCCTTCATAATCCATCAGAACAAAATCGTTTTCCCGGACCGGTCGATCTTCTGCTATGGGATTTTGTTTTGCCAAATTTTTCTGGAGCATTTTAAGCTGTGTATCCATTTCTTCATCCGTAGCATGGTAGAGAATTTTTTTCAGGGGTAAGTTTTTGAAATCGATGTCCTCGATTTTGGGTTTTATTTCCACCGTGGCAGCATATGTATAAGGCCCCTTTTCATCGAGCCCGGGCGGATCAATTTCCGGCTTTGCCACAATATCGAGATCGGCTTCCTTGATCGCCTCGATAAAAGAATCCTGAATGAGCTTGGAAGATACATCATTATGCACATCTTTTTTAAACAACGGTTCCAAAACTGAACGAGGTGCCTTTCCCGGGCGAAACCCTTTTATTTTAGCGGTTTTCTTGAGGTTTTTATAGGCATCGTTCAGTTCACGAACAACCGTTTCTTCAGGAATCTCAACATTCATTATCTTTTTAACGCTGCTCACATTCTCTACCGTAACTTTCATAAAAATCCTTTCTAACAAGTTAGCATAAATTAAAAAACTGGTGCGAGAGGGGAGACTTGAACTCCCATTCTGTTACCAGAGCTGGATCCTAAGTCCAGTGCGTCTGCCAGTTCCGCCACTCTCGCAACTTAATCCGGTGTCTATATATAGGAGACCTTAAATTTTGCTGCCAACCCGTTTTTTTAAGGTTAAAAAGAACAGGTTGAATAGAACGGTAAACTATAACTTGACAATATATTTAAATCTCAACAGAATACAACTTGGGATTATAATATCAAATCCGGTGCATGTCAAGTAAAGCAACAAAAGGGTCTTCTATGTCAGCAGGTTATCATCCATTTTCTATAAAACGGTATGGCCTTTTATTTGGTTTAGGGATCATTCTTATATGCTCCCAACCATTACAAGCAACCCCTAAAAAACCGATCTTTGCCGAGCAAAAAAAAACCATTGTGTTAGATCCGGGACATGGAGGACATGATAACGGGGCCTTGGGTCCGGAAGGAACTTTTGAAAAAAATGTGACTCTGGAGCTGGCCAGAACGGTGGCCGCAGAATTGGAGAATACGTACCACGTAATTCTTACCAGAACCGATGACTATTTTCTAAATATCCCTACCCGAACCTCCATGGCCAACCATGCAAACGCAGACCTTTTCATCAGCATTCATGCCGGCGGAAGCTTTCTTCATCAGGCAAGCGGTATAACCCTTTATTTTTTCAA
>JAFDEW010000141.1 GCA_019310125.1 Deltaproteobacteria bacterium
ATCGTCAAACCGTTATTAAAAAGTGTTAAAAATATCACTAAAGACGTTACCGTTCAACTCAAGGAATTTGCATCAGATTCTGATAAATATGATCGGCTTTCGGATTCAAAAGAAATGGGTCGGATAGAAAGGGTTCGTGAAATAAGTAACAACGACCCGGAAAAAGTTCAACAACTGGTTAAAGGATGGATAGGTGAATAAAAAAAAATGGCGAATATAAAATTAAGTACCGATAAATTAACAGGACCACAGAAGGCGGCTATTTTTTTGCTGACCATAGGAGAAGAATTTACAACAACATTTTTCAAAAATTTAGATGAGAAAAATATAAAAAAAATCGGGCAACATATGTCTGAAATAAATCATATTCCTTCTGATGTTTTAAACTCGGTGATGGACGAGTTTTTAACAAATGTCAAAGGAGACAGAGACATTATGATTTCCGGAGAGAACTTTCTTAAACAGGTTGTGAATAAAAGCTTGGATAAAACAACTGCAAGTGAGATTTTCAAGGTTATAGGGGGAGAGGGTGGCAGCGTTCCTTTTAGTGACTTGGCCTACATGCCGGCAGATAAGCTTGTGGGTATAATTCAAGGGGAGCATCCTCAAACAATAGCCCTGGTGCTGAGTTATCTTCCCCATGAAAAGGCTGCGGAAGTTCTCAAGTTAATCTCTGAAGAAGTCAAGGTAGACATTGCTTTAAGGATAGTAAAAATCGGGCAAGTCGATATTGATGTTGTAAATGAACTGGATAAGGTGCTTAAAAAAGAGATTTCCAAAATTGGGGGATCAACTAAAAAAATTGATGGGATAGAGATCCTGGCCAATATTTTGAATGCTGTTGATGGAAATACAGAGGAGTTAGTCCTCTCCCATATAGAAGAAGAGGATGATAGCCTGGCAGAAATGGTAAGACAAAAAATGTTTGTTTTTGAAGATCTTTTGCAGGTTGAGAACCGAAATTTCAGGGATATCCTGCAGAATGTGGATAACCAGATATTGATAAAAGCATTAAAAACCACCTCTGAAGAGATGAAAAATAAGATATTTAGTAATTTATCGGAGAGAGCTTCGGAAATGTTAAAGGAAGATATGGAGGTCATGGGTCCGGTTAAATTGAGTGAGGTTGAAGAGGCTCAGCAAGAGATTATCAAAACAGCAAAGAGACTTGAGTCGGAAGGAAAGATTGTTTTAGCCAAGGGTAGTGATGATGTCTTTGTATAAAAAATCAGAAAATGAATCAGAACATATAGAATCCTGGACAAATTACCATATGAAGTTTTTTGAACATGATGAACTTGTTGATAAAAAAGACGATTATGGGTTTATATCCCTTCAAGCCGGAGAGCTAAAGCGAGCGGAGTTTGTTCCTGTCGAAGGATACCCGGACCGTCAAAACAAAAGAAAAATGGGGAAGGATGAAACGAGCCATGCACACGAAAATGTGTCTCTGATCGAGCAGGACGCATATGAAAAAGGCTTTGTTCAGGGGGAAAAAGACGGTTTTGAGTTAGGAGAAAGAAAGGCAAACAAGGTCATTGAAAATATAGAGAAGCTTTTTGATGAGATGAGCACTCTCAAACAAGAGATATTAAAGCAGCATGAAAAGGAAATATTAGATTTAAATTTTGCCATTGCTGAAAAAATTGTCCATCATCTGACAAGATTTTATGAAGGGGGAGTAAAAGAGGCTGTTTTTAATGCGCTGAATCTTGCGATTGAAAAGAGTGAGATTGTTCTCAATGTCAGCCCGGAAGATTACGATTACATTGAAGAATTAAGACCGGATCTTTTTAAGAAATATAAAGAACTTAAATCAATAACAGTTACTTCCGACCCTTCCATCACAAGAGGGGGGTGTTTTTTGAAAACGCCGTATGGTGATATTGATGCCGGGATTGAAACCCAGCTTGAAAAAATATATCAGTGTCTGCAAGACACTTTCAACGAAAAAGAAAATGAATGACATAAAAGCAAATATCAGATGGGATAAATATATAGATGCTGTAAGTTCATGCCGTCCTATAAAACTGTGTGGCAAGATAGTCAAAGTTGCAGGAATCGTTGCCGAAGCCAATGGACCGGGGCTGAGTGTGGGAAGTCTTTGTGACATACAAAATTCAGAGGGGCGAAATGTACAGGCGGAAGTGATAGGATTTAATGACAAAAGAGTCATTGTGATGCCTTTTGGTGAAATCAGGGGGATTGAGCCCGGAAGCCGAATCGTCGATGTAAGTAAAAAACCCTCCGTTAAAGTTGGAGAGGGATATTTAGGAAGAGTTATAGACGGTCTGGGTTGCCCGATAGATAACAAGGGGCCGATAACGTCCGAAGTAGAATATCCCATATATGGAAATGTTCTCAATCCTTTAAAAAGAGAGATTATTCATCAAGAGATCGATGTAGGTGTTTGTGCCATTAATGCTTTGCAAACCCTGGGAAAGGGCCAGAGAATCGCTATAATGGCAGGGTCAGGCGTTGGAAAGAGTGTTTTGATGGGCATGATATCCAGGAATACTGCTGCGGATGTAATCGTAATTGCTCTTATTGGAGAGCGGGGCAGGGAGGTGAGGGAATTCATAGAAAGGAGTCTTGGTGAAGAAGGGCTTAAAAAATCGGTTGTTGTGGTTGCAACATCTGATTCTCCGGCTCTTGTCAGAATAAGAGGGGCTCATCTGGCCACAACAATCGCTGAATATTTCAGAGATAAAGGATTGGATGTAATCCTTATTATGGATTCGATTACCAGATTTGCAATGTCATTAAGAGAAGTTGGATTGGCTGCAGGGGAACCCCCTTCAGCAAAAGGGTATACCCCGAGCGTTTTTATCCAGATACCCAAGCTGTTAGAGCGTGCCGGAACCGTTGAAAAAAAAGGCAGTATTACAGGGGTGTATACGGTTTTGGTTGAAGGGGATGACATGAACGAACCCATAGCGGATGCGGTTCGTTCCACCGTAGATGGTCATATTGTGCTGTCGCGCAATCTTGCCCACAAAGGGCATTACCCAGCTATAGATGTTCTGGCCAGTCTTAGCAGGGTAATGGGAGATATTGTAAGTCGCGAACACCTTGATAGTGCTAAAAAGCTGATCAAGGTAATTTCAATTTACAGGGAAGCCGAGGATTTGATTAATATAGGCGCCTATGTTAACGGCAGCGATCCCCGGATAGATTATGCCAAGAAGATGATTGGCAAGATTAATACATTTCTTCGGCAGGATATTAATGATAAGATAACTTTTAAAGAAAGTGTTAAACGCTTGAACGCGTTGTTTGCAGAATGATTAGAAGATGAAACCATTTAAATTTCGACTCGATAAGATACTCGGCTA
Source organism: Deltaproteobacteria bacterium (assembly GCA_019310125.1). Taxonomy (GTDB): domain Bacteria; phylum Desulfobacterota; class Desulfobacteria; order Desulfobacterales; family UBA11574; genus S5133MH16. Next base: position 3,336 of record JAFDEW010000141.1, read on the forward strand.
TAGAAAACACTTAAATAAAATAGCACAGATAGATCTATTTAATGCAAGAAATGAGTGTATCAGAAGGGAAAAAGAAGTTAAAAGGTTATCCGAAAAAAGAAAAGAAATCGCAAAAAGCTGTGGTGATGAAGGACTTAAAGGAATAGATGTTCCCAGATATAAAATATACCAAACATACCTGTATAAGATGATGCATGACCTTGAATCGGCTCGTACTCGCCTAAAACAAGAAAAGGAGAATGTAACAGCCAAAAAAGCTATTTTAGCAAATGAGTCGATTAAGAAAAAGACTTTGGAGACGCTGAAGGATTTGCAGCATAACAAGTACATGGAATTGTCAGAAAAAGAAGATCAAAAAACCCTGGATGAGATCGTTATAACCGGAAGGGGGCGAAGAATATGAAGTTGCGAACACAGATTCTTCTGACGTTTTTAATTGTTATAAAACTATTACTGGGCTCAGTTTTTATGTACCGAATAGGCATGGGTCCCCTTTTTAGCGGCGCGAATGCCATAGCGGCGGAACAAGCAAAAGATACTGAGGTAAGCGCTAAGAAAGATGAAAAAAAACCCAAAGAAGAGACAATCGACTTGAAATATCTTATTTCAAAGAAGCTTGAGATAGAAAAACAAGAAAAAAGTGTTGCGGCAAAAAAGGCGGAACTGTTATCCATTCAGGATGAGATAAATAAAAAAATTTTAAAACTTACTCAATTAAGAGATGAAATCAGATCTGAAGTTGCCAAAAAGAAGGCGGTTGAAGAGAAAAAGTTCAAGCATCTTATAAAAGTATATTCCACGATGAAACCACAGAATGCTGCAGAGTTGGTTGAAAGGCTTGACATCAAACTGGCCATAGAACTTATGTCCAAGATGAAGGGAGACGCAGTAGGGAAGATACTGTCATTTGTCAAAATAGAAAAGGCGGCAGAAATAAGTGAAGGGCTTGTTAAAAGAAAATAAAAAGTTGTGAAGGGTAGCAGTTACCGGAATTGGGCAAAAGGGGATGTTTTGCAAAGGTCTCAAATATGACGGTTTCGTAAAAAGTTCAAATTCAAGGCGTACAAATTTTGTAATCATGAGGCGTACTTTTCGTACGTTGAATGATTACGAAATGCAGCACAACGAAGAAGTTGGGCTTTTTACGAAACCGTCAAATGTAAATATCAATTAACACTCCCTTTCTCCGGGAGGTATCAGAGTTGCGCTCTGTTTCGATGTCCATGATTATCGGTTTCTGGCGATTTTGAGAGAGAAAATGTGCAGAAGTTTCTTTTTGAAGGGCGTTATCACCGGCCAACGGAATTACTATTAATGGCCAATTATTGATAATATCAACCGTCATTCTTACTCCTTGATCCAATCTATTCCTAATCACTATATAATATTAGATATAAAAAATCAAGATATTGTTCAAAGTAGGCAATATTTTCCTTTCCGCACAGTTTCATCAGGAAAAATTTTTCCTTTTGAAAATTCACTTTTCGATAAATTAATTCCTGCCATATTATAACTAACTGAATATAAAGAAATTATAAAAATCGATGGGTTTTGGTACAACCTTTGCTAATAAGATATGAAAATAGTTAAAACGGTAAAGGCTAAACGTTTCACCAAATACTTTTTACGAGTATATTCGAGTTGAAAATAGCTATGAACCCAATGCTTTTAAAAACAGTGTCATCACTTAATGACTGTAAAACAGTCCATAACAACAATCACGGGAAATTTAAAACCAAGGGTGATTTTTTGTCAAACATTCTGGCCAACCTGGGCCGGAGTCAAAAAAGTCATTTTAACGGGCAAAATCACCATCACCTGAAAGGGTTGTCCTCAGATAACAAAGGTCCCCGATTTTACCTTGAATCGTTCCGAAAAGGTCTTTTAGCAACGGGAAAACCGTTGGATAAAATTTCTTTAAATACAGAGGACCTTCCTTTATTGAAAAAACTTCTTTTGCAATGCGGCTTTTCAGAGCAAAAAGCGGATAATTTTTTGAAGGAACTGAAAATTAGTAACCCGTATGGTGAAATAAATCTTGCGAACTTTTTTCAAAAGATAGGGGAGCTTGACCCGCCGGAACAAACGGAAAAAAATGAAAAACAGACTTGTATGATAGAACCGTCCGCAATCCCTCATATGGAATCAATACTGAGAAACTTTGGCCTGACACCCAAAGAGCTTGACACTATTTTCAGCGCAGCAAAGGTTGACGGCGGGGGGGTGGATCTGAAAAGATTTGCAATAAAATTAAAAGAGATCAGCAACCGGTTATCGGACAAAATCCAAAAGATTAAAGACCATGATACGGTCAAGCAAATCTCAAATAAAATGGAGACAATGGGTCTGAATCTATCGGATAAGGCCAAAGCCGGTAACATCTCCATAGAAGATTTCATCACATCACTGGAAGAGATGACAAAAAGGCAGGGCAAAGAGACTATTCCGCCGCATGAATTGAAATCCACCATGGACCGGTTGCTCGAACGGGTAGTTATATCAGGAGAAAAACAAAAATTCGTAGTTTCCCCGCAGGCAGATGCTAATTTTAAACTTCATAATCATATTGCAAAACAACGGATAAACGAAAAAGGCGAATCCATAGATAATGGGAGCTTATTAACTAATCTAAATGAAGAAAGTGGAAAAACAAATAATATTGGGCGGCAAGATATTGAATTTGCGAATTATGCAAAAAAGGCCGAGCTGTTTTCAAATTCAACCGGCAGCAAGGGATTTCAAAACAAGACCGGCAAAGAAGTCCATGATATGAAATCGGAAACCAGAATCATGGAATCCTCTCAACAGAGTGCCGTTTCTAACTTTTCAGACTCGATTAATGCAGTTGAGAGAAATGATAACTCCTTGAAGGCCCCACTGCCAAGTTATCTTATTGATCAGGTAGGGAAGCAGATATCCAGATCTATTCTAAGGGGTGACAGGATCGTAAGATTACAATTAAATCCCCCTGAGCTTGGAAGAGTGAAGATCATGATTGATATTAAAGACAATGCGTTAAAGTTGGGAATGATCGCCGAACATAGCTCGGTAAAAGAAATTTTACTGTCCAATGTACACGAACTCAAAGAAGCCTTGGCATCACAGGGGATAAAGCTCGAAAACATCAATATCCAGATCAACACCGGCTTTGGACAATCCATGGCAGGTTCAAAAGGATGGATGAATGAGGGGAAAAGATGGAATCAGAATTCCGGTGGGGGAGGGTTTATGTCCGAGAATAATGCGGAAGTCTTACAATCAGATCCGCTGAAGATGGCCGCCGGCAACCATTTACTAAATTTAGTCGCATAATATATGATAAATCAGTAAGAACTCGAAATTATTACGATTTAGCACCTAAACCCTGATTTCTTGTGTTTTTATGTCAAAAAATAAAATAACAAAAAACAAATAACAAACAAATCTCAATGACCAAAAAAACAAATAACAAACGATTGGCTGTGGATCTTATTTGGAATTTGGAGCTTGTAGTTTGGAATTTATTTGAGATTTGATGCTTGTGATTTGTTATTTCCGGTTTATCCGGGTGTAATTAATGTTTTAACAGAGACTTAAAACGTTCATAAAAATGGGTTGGCAATTTAAAAGGAGGGACTGATTCATGTCCATACAAGGAATTAATACAGATTACGGAGGAACATCTATTCCGGCTACACAAACATCTTCCGGAAACGATACCGAAGATATTGGAATAGATCAATTTCTGACACTATTTATCGCCCAGATTAAGAATCAGGATCCGCTGAGTCCGCTCGACAGCTCTGAATTTAGCGCTCAACTGGCCCAGTTTACCAGCGTTGAACAGCTATACGGAATGAATAGTAGTTTGTCCGATATTAAGGAAACGCTTAACAACCAGGGGGGGCAACAAGATCTGATTGCGTTGATCGGAAAAACGGTTAAGGCTGATGAAAATACGATTTCAGTTGAACATGGCGAGATTTTATCAGGTTTTTTCAACCTGGATGAAAGCGCAGACACTACGGTGACCGTTTATGACAGCAATGGATTGAAAATCAAAACCCTTTATCCGGGATGGAAGGATAGGGGGGAGCACAATATCAATTGGGACGGCAGGGATGAAAGTGGAGAGATCGTGCAAGACGGCGCCTATACCTTTGAAGTTATGGGCAGAGATGAAAATGGTTATTATGTTGGAGCAAGCACCTATATCTCCGGGGAGGTTACCGGTGTGACATATAAATACGGCGATCCTTATTTAACGATCGGTGATAGATTGATAAATAGGGATAACATTATTGAAGTAAACCAAACAACAACAGAAATCTAAGGAGGGAAATAAAATGTCTTTATCAAGTTCACTTTTCTCGGGAATCAGCGGACTGAGCACCCTGGGTAATGCCATGCAGATCATAGGAGATAACATTGCCAACGTCAATACCATTGGGTTTAAGGGGAGTTCTTTTACATTTCAGGATCTTTTAAGCCAGTCGGTTGCCACACTGTCCGGGACATCTCAGGTGGGGAGGGGAACCGCCCTGGGAGATATTACCTCCACTTTCCAGCAGGGCTCATTTGAATCCACAGGAAATACCACGGATTTGGCCATAGGCGGTGCAGGATTTTTTGTATTAAAAGAAGCCGGCACTTTAAATAATTTTTATTCCAGAGCCGGTAATTTCACTTTTGATCAGAACGGCTACCTGACAAACCCCGAAGGTTATATTGTACAGGGATGGGAACTGGATGCCAACGGAAATGATGCGGGTTCAATAGGCGATATCGCTATGAGCTCTTTTACCTCGCCCCCTTCAGCCACCGATAATATTGAGGTTATTGTGAACCTGAACTCAGATGGTTCTGACAATACTTCAGGAGCCGATGATTCCCTGGCCGTCGAGTGGGATGCCACAAAAATCACACCCATAGATGAAGATGCTTATGAATACCTGACTTCACTGCGTGCGTATGATTCCCTGGGGAGCACTCATGATATTACCCTGTATTTTGACAAGGCCGACACCAGTTCAGCCTATGAATTTATCGTTACGTGTAACCCGAGTGAAGCCTTCAGGGACGATGGTACGGGTACTCACTTGGCCGGTTCGGCTAATTCATGGACAGGCTTGTTGGCCAGAGGGATGGTCGCTTTTGACAGTTCCGGATCAATGATTGATG
>JAFDEW010000483.1 GCA_019310125.1 Deltaproteobacteria bacterium
CAAAATTCAAAACAGATTGAATGATGGCGACACATAAAATAACTGATTGAAATGTTTTGGTCATTGGAATTTGTAATTTTGGTATTATTTGGAATTTGAGTATTGTGATTTGGGATTTTAGTGCCGAATCCGGAAAAGCAAATCGCTTCTATCTGAATCAGTTAGAGTCAATTTTGGCAAATACCTGGAATAGAAACTAAGGGCCTCGGAAAATAGAAGTTTTTCCTTGCCTCCAAGAATTAGATGGTGGATACTAAATATCCATATTGGATGATTTAAATCCGTCTCATGGGTAATAAGTATCCACTTTCTTTATTTTATTCGGCTCTGGCTAACGCGCGCTCAAGCCCTTCAAACAGTCAGTCGGTTTCCAAGAGATACGCACCGTCGCTACGCTACACCGAAGTCAAATGCATTTATCCTGCGACAACTGCTCACGAGCTGGTGGCATGAGATTTGCTTGAGTAAAGAATCCCGACCCTAACCAGGCTTTGATTATACCCAGAGGGAATTTGCTTTGTTGAATATTGGAATTTGTGATTTTAGACACAAAACTCCAAGGCAGAGCCATCTATACCTGACCTGGTCCAAAGGACTCCGTATTCAATGTAAAAATAAAAAGTAATGGCAAACAAAATTAAAAATAAGCGATCCTGGGCAGGCGTTCCGCCCTGGATATTTATGGGTGCGGTCGTGGTTTTGTTTCCGATTTTTGCTTTTATGACCCTTCAGAATATCACCCGCCAAAAAGAAAATAGCTTTCGCCTTTTACTGGAAAAAGGCGCCGCCTTGATACGATCGTTCGAGGCCGGTACCCGGACAGGAATAGGGTTTAGCTGGAGCGGAGTCCAGCTTCAAAAACTCCTTACTGAGACGGCTCAGCAACATGATATTGTTTATCTGCTGGTCACCGATACCAACGGTAATATCCTTGCTCATAATAACCCTGCATATATAGGTAAAATTCATGGCAACGGATTGAAACTTAAAAGAATCTTACACAAAGAAACATTAAAGTGGCGCATTGTATCAAATCCTGAGGGTAAGAAAATATTTGAAGTATTCAGGACGTTTTCACCGGTGGAAAGGGGGTTGAACATGGGGCCCGGCCACTTGATGATGCAACTATGGTTTCAACGAGGGATTAATGAAAGATTAGAGGTTTCCGCATTCAATCCGATTATTTTTGTGGGTCTGGACATGGCTTCCATTGAAGAGGCCATACAGTCGGATATCAGACGTACCGTGGTTATGGGTATCATCCTTCTTTTAATCGGTTTTGCCGGAATCGCGCTTCTTTTTTTAGCCCAGAGTTATCGCGCGGCACGGATGTCCCTTTCCAGAATAAAGGCCTTTTCCAATAACCTGGTTGAGAATATGCCTATTGGCCTTGTTGCCATAGACAACAATCAAAAAGTCACTTCCTTAAATCATGTGGCCGGGGCTATTCTTAACTGCTCGGCTTCGGAAGTGATCGGTAACAATGCCGCCCAGGCAGTGCCCGAGGAATTGTTGAAGTTGCTGGAAAATCTCGACTCGGAAAAAGGTGTTGTGGAAAAAGAAATCGACTGTACTGTCCGGGAGGGAAGGGTTATTCCCCTTGAAGTCAGCGCCACATTGCTAAATGATGAAAACCATGTGTTTCTCGGATATATTTTGCTTTTCAAGGATCTCAGTGAGGTTCGTTCGTTAAGAAAAGAGATTGCAAGGAACCAGCGCCTGGCATCCGTGGGAAGGCTTGCCGCCGGTGTTTCTCATGAAATACGCAATCCTTTAAGTTCAATTAAAGGCTTCGCCACATATTTTAAGGAAAGATATCATGATATTCCGGAAAATCAACAGATTTCAAACCTCATGATTCAGGAAGTAGACAGATTAAACCGGGTGGTGGGTCAGCTTCATGAATTTGCAAGACCCATTACAATTTCTAAAAAACCGATGAACATCAGAATGTTATTAGAGAACTCTCTCAAGATGATAGAAAGGCAGACTTTAGAGGCAAACATTAAGATTCAAACCCGTTTTGATGCTGACATCGGTGACGTGCTGGTTGATCCGGACAGGA
>JAFDEW010000142.1 GCA_019310125.1 Deltaproteobacteria bacterium
AGAGATGATCATCGAACATTTTGATTTTAAGGTGTTGCAGGATGCTGAAGTCATTTATTCGGGCGATACATACTTCGGTTTTTTTACGAAACAGGCCTTGGCCCGGCAGATCGGCATCCGGGGGGCGGATCAGCAAGCCTATTGTCCCGAAGCGGCCGAGCTGGAGGGGCGCCGTTCCTGCAACTTTGAAGACCAGGCCCCTCTTTGGCCGGATGATCCTGAGGTTCATCCGGCTGCTTCTCTGGCAATGCCGGCAACAGCGCTTCGTATGATCGACAGGATCGAAACTTACGTTCGGACCGGAGGCCCTCAAGGACTGGGTTTTATTCGCGGGGTAAAACAAGTAAGACCGGATGAGTGGTTCTTCAAGGCTCATTTTTACCAGGATCCCGTATGGCCGGGTTCTTTGGGGATAGAATCGTTCCTTCAACTGCTCAAATTTGTGGCCATTGACCGATGGGGGCATCTGGTTGACAGTCACCGGTTTGAGCTGATTACCGGGGAGCCGCATAACTGGATATACCGGGGACAGGTGATTCCGGAAAATAAAACGGTTGAAGTGGAAGCCGTGGTAACTAAAATGATGAACACACCGGTTCCCACCCTATATGCAAACGGATTTCTGAAAGTCGACGGGCTGTATATTTATCAAATGGAAAATTTCGGTTTTCGATTGATCCCGAGATAAAATCGCTTCGCGATTTTATACAACGTCCCGTTTAAAGCGGGACTCAAAAAGAGGTAATATTAGTTTAGCCATGTTATATAAAAAGGTGTATATTGATTCATTTGGATATGAACTGCCTCCCAATGTGGTTACATCGGATGACCTTGAAAAGAGACTTGAACCCTTATATAAGGCACTGCATTTTCAAAAGGGACAACTGGAGGCGTTAACCGGGATCCGGGAGCGCAGATTCTGGGATCCGGGATTCTCCATGTATGAAGGCGCTGCAAAGGCAGGACAAAAAGCCCTAAATGCTTCCTTGATTTCTCCCGAAGATATTGGCATGCTCGTATATGGCGGTGTTTGCAGGGACAATTTAGAACCCGCAACCGCCTGCGCCGTATCCCACAGTCTGGGGCTGGGACCGGAAACCCAGATTTACGATGTTTCAAATGCCTGCCTGGGGGTCTTAAACGGGATGATCCAGGTAGCAAATGCAATAGAGCTCGGCCAGATTAAGGCCGGTCTGGTGGTGTCCTGCGAGTCTGCAAGACAGATTATGGATTTTACCATTGACCGTCTTTTGGAAAACAAAGATATGGATCATTTTAAGAAGACCGTGGCCACGCTAACCGGAGGATCAGGGGCTGTGGCCGTACTTTTGACCCAAGCATCTGCTTCCGATACGGGCCATCGTCTTTTGGGCGGGGTCGTAAGAAGTGCGACCAGACATCATAAGCTGTGCCGATGGGGGCCGGATACCGGCATCCCGGCCAGTGGGCTTCATGTCATGCAGACAGATTCCGTGGGCGTTCTACGGCACGGTGTGGCCCTGGGAATAGAAACATACAGCGCGTTTAAGAAAACACTATCCTGGCCGGACGATAAGCCGGACAAGGTTATTTGCCATCAAGTGGGCGCAACCCATCAAAGAAATATACTCGAATCTATCGGGATTTCGGAAGACAAGGATTTTACCACGTTCAAACACCTCGGGAACATCGGAACGGTATCCCTTCCCATCACGGCCGCGATCGCCGAGGAACGGGAGTTCTTGGTTAAAAATGATCTTGTCGGTTTTTTCGGTATCGGCAGCGGCCTGAACTGCCTGATGCTGGGAATAAAGTGGTAGGAATACGGGTATTGGGGGTGTAAATCAAGGCTGTTGGTAAACGCTGATTCTTGTCTATTAAAAAACCGTGGCTCCAATGTAAGGTGTCAGGTTTCAGGGTTAAGGTTTCAGGTTTCAGGCTTAAGGGGGAAAAGAGGTGACCCATAGCAATTATATGGACGTGGAGGATTTTGAGGTCTATAAAAAGTTGTGAATGAACATGCTTTCTGACACCTGACACCTGACACCTGAAACCAAATAGCCATGTTCAACTGAAAAATACTTGAAAATTGGATATTGAGAATTCGATATTGGACATTAGAACTTTAGCAAAATGCACATATAGTGAAGCTTAATGAACAAAATAGTGTTTCCGGACGGAAACAAATAGATATTTCTAAATTTTATCATCTTTACCCGTTTGCGTCCCATTACATGGAACTAAACGGTCTGAAATATCATTTCCTGGACCAGGGAACCGGTGATCCTGTTGTTATGATTCACGGAAATCCAACCTGGTCTTTCTATTTTCGCGAGCTGATCCGGGAGTTGTCAGATCGATACCGCACCCTGGCGCCGGATCATATCGGATGCGGTTTGTCTGACAAACCCGGGTTCAAACAATACGATTACAGATTACAAAGCCGTGTCCGAGACCTGGAAAGTTTTCTTGAACACCTTGAGGTTAAGGAGAAAATTACACTGGTGCTCCACGACTGGGGCGGGATGATCGGTATGGTCTATGCGGTAACATACCCTCAGCGGATCGGTCGAATCGTAATTATGAATACCGCCGCCTTTCTTCCGCCCAAGGGGAAAACGCTTCCCATAAGACTGAAGCTGGTGCGAAATATCACGCCTTTCGCGACTCTGGCGGTGCAAGGATTTAATCTGTTTGCCTATGGTGCGCTCTACATGGCATCTTACAAAGGAATGAAAAAAGACGTTAAATCAGGCCTTATCGCACCTTACAACAGCTGGAATAACCGGATTGCAACCTTAAAATTTGTTCAGGATATTCCCGTCAGCCAGAAGGATCCAAGTTATGGCCTTGTCAAGACTGTTGATGAAAACCTGTTCAAACTCAGCCGTATCCCCATGCTGATCTGCTGGGGTGAGCACGATTTTGTTTTTGATTCCGAATATCTTGACGAGTGGCGTCGCCGTTTTCCGGATGCAGAGGTTCATTTATTTAAAGATGCGGGACATTATGTTCTCGAAGATGCGGCAGGCAGAATTATTCCGCTGATTAAGAATTTTCTGAAAAAGAACCCGCTGTAATTTTTTAAACCTAACAATATTTGCCACAGGCACTAAGATAAAAAGGATATATTTATTTTGCCCTGAAAAATCTGGTCCTTTGGGCCAAGCTTGTCCCGCCTTGTGGGAGTCAGAGATATATGCTTCTGCCTTGGAGTTTTGTACCTAAAATCACAAATTCCAAGCACCAAATTACAAATAAATCACAAATTCCAAATTCCAAACCGGTTCAACGCGCGGCGCAGGCATGTGCACCGCGTGAGCGATTGTTTTTTTGTTTGGGATTTTGAATTTCGGTCATTGTTATTTATTTGTTTTTTGGGATTTGTTATTTGGAATTTCAATAAGTCAATAAACTTTTAATAAAGCAAATCCCCTCTGAGGATAAAACAAAGCCTGGTCCTTTGGGCCAGAATTCTTTATAACTAAGTTACTAAAACATGATGAATTCTTGCTGTTACGAATTCATCAACTACAAAAGGAGATTTTTAATGAGACTTTTAAACAAATTGCCGCTCCTAACTTTCGGGGCAATATTGATTCTAATGGTATCTGTGGGTACGGCCTTTTCAGAGGAAAAGAAACCCGTGGTTGAGAAACTGGCCTTGGTTAACGGAGTCGTGATTACCAAAGTCGACTTTGACCGGAAATTACATCAGGTAAAACAGCATATGTTACGGCAGGGACAGGAAATCTCCGATGATAGATTGGCTAAAATTAAAACGGATGTTCTTGAAACTATGATCAATGAAGAACTGCTGTTTCAGGAAAGCAGGAAAAAGGGTATTAAGGTTGAACCCGAAGCCATTGCTGCGGATCTTAAAAGGATCAAAAAAGGATTTGCCACTGATGCTGATTTTAAAAAACTCATTGCTGAATCCGGACTTACCGAAGCTGAACTTCAATCCGACATTGAACGCGGGCATGTGATTAATAAGCTTATTGATGACCAGATTGCGGCCCTGGTTGTTATTCCTGACCAGGAGATAAAGACATTTTACGATACCCATCCAAATTCCTTCAAGAAACCCGAGCAGGTAAGAGCCAGTCATATTTTAATCAAAATTGATTCTAAGGCCGAACCGTCCGTAAAAGATGAAAAAAAGGCAGAACTCCAAAAGATCCAAAAAAGGCTGAAAGGCGGGGAAGATTTCGCCGTTCTCGCCAAAGAGTTTTCAGAGTGTCCGAGCAATATTAAAGGAGGTGATCTGGGTTATTTTGGACGCGGAAACATGGTGAAACCTTTTGAAGATGCTGCGTTTGCATTAAAAATAGGTGAAGTCAGCGATATCGTTGAAACGCGCTTCGGATACCATTTGATTAAGGTTGTGGATAAGAAACCGGAATCGGTTGTGGGGTATGAAGACGTAAAAGATAACATTGGTCAGTATTTAAAAAAAGAAAAAACAGGGAAAGAACTCAAAGGGTACATTGATAAGCTTCGGGAAAAAGCGGTTATAGAGAGAGTTCAGACCTCGTCATTCAGCTTGGAAAAATAATCATGACTCCTTAATTTTCTGGGGATTGCATGAAAATTGGACACTGGCCCTCAGGTTTCAGGTGTCAGGTGTCAGTAGTGAAAAAGCGAGAGCCAGCCTGAAACCTGACACCCGACACCTGAAACCTATGCTTTGAGAAGGTTTCACCACGCCCGATAATGTCCTGGAGTTGCATTATTATAACTATATTTTCTTAAGCAGCTGATTTGCTGCGGTGAGTGTGGGATCCCAGACCGGGCCAAAGGGCGGGGCGTACGCCAGATCTGTTTGGCAGTATTCTTCAACGGTCATTCTGGCGTGCAATGCAACGGCAATGGCATTAATTCTATGTGCAACACCTTCCTTGCCCACCATCTGGGCACCCAAGAGACGCCTGGATTTTTTGTCTCCGATCATGAGCACATGGATGACCGACGCGCCGGGGTGTGCATGGGCGCGCGAACGGGTTTTAATCATAACCGTTGCAGGCTCGAAACCAAAATCTGTCGCTTCTTTCATGGTAAGGCCGGTACGCGCCACTTCGAGATCAAATACCTTAAACACTGCTGTACCGGCAACTCCCGGAAGCTCAACCGCTTTGCCGCAGATATTGTCGGCGACCGCCCAGCCTGCGCGGTTCGCCCGTAACGCCAGAGGTATCCACGTTTTTTTACCCGAGACGACATGATAGGCATCCGAGCAATCTCCCGCAGCATATATGTTTTCATCCGAAGTTTTGAGATTTCTGTCCACGGCAATCGCATTGCTTATACCAAGGTCAAGGCCTGCGCCGGAGGCAAGCTCGCTGTTTGGTTTTATTCCAATGGCCACCAGAACCATATCGGCTTCAAGGATAAGATCAGAACATATTACCTGTAACCGTGGGCCGTCGGCGTGGATTTTTTGCAGCGCATGGCCCGGATATAATTTTACTTTATTGGTTTCCACTTCGTTTCTAACGACATCGGACATTTCCTTTTCCATCCATGGGAGAAACACGGGGCCGGGTTTTACCATATCTACTTCTATGGATCTGGCCCTGAGCGCTTCACACATTTCAAGACCGATATATCCCATGCCGATGATAACGGCTTTTTTAACCGTATTTGATGTTAGATATGACTTGATTTTTCTCCCGTCATCCAGGCTTTTTAAAGCCAAAACCCCGGGAAGATCAAAACCGGATAGATCGGGGATAATGGGAGACCCTCCGGTTGCGATCAATAATTTATCATAGGAAAATCGGAACTTGTTTTCTTGCAATGATATGCCGGCAACGGTTTTGCTTAAGGGATGAATCGATTCAACGCAATGACCGGTCAAAATATTGATCCCCTGTTTATCCTGGAAGACACTTGCCTGCCTGACAACAAGATCTTCAATGTCCCTGTTGGAATCGGCGATATTGTAAGGCATTCCGCAGGCACTGTATGAAACATCCATTGTCTTTTCCAGTACGGTAATATCCAGATCAGGGTTATTCCTTTTCGCCCTGCTTGCAGCGCTCATTCCGGCTGCATCACCACCGATAACCAGAAATTTCATAAATCTCCCATCATCACGATTGCTCAACCACCCGCTGATCTGACATTTTTACCGGGTGCATTACCAGTTTGTTAATTGCTATCCAAGACTTTTTGGTTTCAGGTATCAGCTAATTCGTTTCTTACTCCTGACACCTGAAACCTGATTGCAAGGCTTTCGCTCAAAAAATGAATAAGTTAATGGTTGAAAACCATTTTAACAAATCGGTAATGCTCCCTTTTTACCAGTGACCTTCAACAGTTGCCTGATCGGAAAAAGTCAATTTTCCTTGAGTGAAGGACTCTACGGCATCCCTGACCGTGCCCTTGGCATCAGAAGCCACCTTGATTTTTGCGGCATTTAGGACTTTAAATGCATTGGGCCCGCAAAATCCGGTAATTAAAACTTCTACTCCCTTATCGCTTATCATTCCGGCCGCCTGGATACCGGCCCCTTTAAGGGCATTTACATTTTCTTTGTTGTCCAGAACATCAAAATCAAAGGTTTCTGAATCCACAACAAGTATATATGCGGCCCGTCCGAAGCGAGGATCAACCGGATCATCAAGCTCAGGTCCTTTGGATGTTACAGCTATTTTCATTATATCATTCTCCGAATCCGTTTATTTTTATTTTGCCCTGAAAAACATAGTCCTTTGGGCTATGTGAGAGTTCTCCGACTCTGCCTGAAGAATCGCTGCAAGAGTTTGAAGTGAACTAAAGTTTAAAGTGAGCTAAAGTTAAGGAATTTTGTCAATTATATAAAATCAGCGGAGCGAAGCGACACCATAACTTTAGGCACTTTAGATCACTTTAGACACTTTTAACTTATACGGCTTTAACTAAAACAGCCCCTTTCAGGGGCAAACCAAAGCATGGTCCTCTGGCCCAGAATTTTTACTCATACGCCACCCTGGCCGCCGCCGCAAACCTGGTTATCCGTAATTGCGGTCAATTTTCCTGCGATCAGGTCTTCAACAACCGGTCTTATTTCAGGACGTACGTCATCGTGATATACATCGATACCCACCTGCCTGAATCCCATGAGCGGACGCATGCCGATACCGCCTACGATTAACGCAGTTACATTATGTTCCGCCAAAAGATTAACCGGGACCATACATCCTCCCTGGACATGACTCTGATTCGCGATGGTGGTGATTGCCTTGATCTCTCCTGCTTCAACATCTATCAAGGTAAAAACATCACAGTGACCAAAATGTCCCGCCCGTTGACCGTCCATTCCGCCTTTGTCCATAGACGGAACCGCTATCCTTCCGTTTTTCATTGTAAGAAATTCTCCTTTATTTTTTATGATATTTGAATCAAACATTTGCTTTTTCGTTCATCACAGGGGATTCAATAATTTTTCTCCATAACTGTTTAACCGCCTGACCCACTGTTGATTCCGTATTATATTCAAAAATGGTTTTCCCCTGCACCATGGATTTCGTAAAAATAGGATCAAAAGGAATCCGTTCCAGAACCGCCATGTTTTTTTCTTTTGCCAGTTTCTCAATGGCCTGTGTCTGATCAGTATTAAGATCAAATTTGTTCACACAGACCATGGCCGGGACCTTAAAATGATCGGCCAATTGTGCGACCCGCTCCATGTCATGCAATCCTGAAACTGTGGGCTCGGTTACGATAAGAAGGGCCGTGGCCCCGCCGATTGAAGCGATTACCGGGCATCCCACACCCGGCGGACCATCCGTGATGATCAGATCCAATTTGTTTTTTTCGGCAAGTTTTTTAGCTTCCTGCCGAATAAGGGTCACCAGCTTGCCTGAATTTTCTTCGGCAATGCCCAATCTGGCATGCACCATGGGACCGAAACGGGTATCGGAAATAAACCATTGGCCGCAGGTACTTAGCGGAAATTCTATGGCCTGTTCCGGGCAAAAATCCACACAAACCCCACACCCCTCGCATTCGATAGAATCAACTTCAAACTGTTCGCTTATGGCTTCCCAGCGACACAACTCCCTGCAAAGACCGCATTGGGTGCATTTATCCGAATCAATAACCGCAATGCTGCCTCCCTGAAAATCATAACGTTTTTTTATTTCCGGGTCCGTAAGCAAATGAAGATCAGCGGCATCTACATCGGCATCACAAAGGATCTTATTTTTAGCCAACGAGGAAAAGGCCGCCATAATACTCGTCTTTCCGGTGCCGCCTTTTCCGCTTATGACAACCAATTCTTTCATTAAAATCTTTTCTCCCTTAAACCGCCATTTCTTTAATAGTATCGTATAATTTCAGGAATTTTTCTTTCCATCCCGGCAGTTCTTCAACAATGAGTTTGCCTCTTGAATACGCTTCCGCTATTTTACGATCAAAGGGAATCTCCATTAAAATTGGCAGGTTCTCTTCTTCAGCGTATTCCGTTACCCGATTGTCACCGATATCCGAGCGATTAATGACCAGTCCCGTCGGAATTCCAAGAAGTTTCACCGCTTCCACAGCCAGTTTCAAATCGTGCAGACCGAACGGCGTGGGTTCGGTGACCATCAAGACGAAATCAGTTCCCTTCATGGCGGCAATTACCGGGCATGACGTTCCCGGAGGTGCGTCGATGATGGTAAACTGATCCGGACGGGTATATGACCGAACCTCTCTGATTAAAGGAGGTGACATGGCCTCACCGATCCTCAACCGGCCGTGTACAAAATTGAGATTATTTCTGCGGCCGGTTTCAATCACACCCAGATTTCGACCGGTTTCGGTGACGGCATTTTCAGGGCAGACCTCCATACAACCGCCACAACTATGACAAAGTTCCGGAAACGTCAACACCATTTCTCCGATCACAGCAATGGCCTTGAACCTGCATATTTCAGCACATTTTTTGCAGAAGGTGCATTTTTCTTCATCAATTTTCGGGACCGGTGTAAAAACAGATTTTTTCTCTTCAATGACCGGGTTGAGAAAAAGGTGAGCATTGGGCTCTTCCACGTCACAGTCCAGCAGTTGTACACCCGAACCAATGGAAACAGCCAGGTTGGTGGCCACAGTGGTTTTTCCGGTACCGCCTTTTCCGCTTGCAATACTGATAATCATACGATGACAATTCCTTTAGGTTATGAGCTTATGCCCGTAACATATGACACCATGTTTTCTTGTCAAGCGCGTAACGCGAATTTCTCATAAATACTAAAAAAAATATAATATAAGAAAAATATACTATGATATCAAAATGTTTTACTAAAAATAGAATCCTGATCCAAAAAAGAGTTCGTGATACGATTGAATAAAAATTCGTGCTTGATGCTTCTTATCAAAGAATGGCCTTGTTTTTTGGAAGCATCAAAATAAACGGTATGCCGGTTAATCCTATTGCCGCACTGATGCAGTAGGTTAAGGCAAGACCGATATGATCTGCGATGATTCCGACGATGACCACAATGGCTGATCGTGAAATAAATGACACCATCATAAACAATCCATTAGCTGTTGATGGACTGCTTTTGGCATTTTCCTGTACGATGGCCAGCATAACCGGCGTGGTGGACAACAGTGTAAAACCGGTGACAAGAAGCATGAGGCAGCGCAGCAGTCCACCGGTATACACAAATAAAAACAGTCCCACAGGAGCACATATCAGAGAAATGATCAGTATTTGTCTTCGGCCGAAATAATCGCTGAGTATTCCTGATGACAATACACCGGCAACTCCAAACGCTTCGAACGCGGTGAGCGCGAATCCTGCCAACCAGATATTGCCGGTTTCCATCTTGATAAAAGTTGGAAGAAACGTGGTTGTTGATGCGTGCATAAATCCCCGGGTCACCAGTATGCCGGTTAGGGGTAAGAGGATGTGTTTCATTTCACCACAGGTGAATAGCAGGGGCTTTCTGTCTGACTTTTTAACCTTCACATCAATTCCATGAAATTTGAAATAAAGCCAGAGAGAGGCCAGAATTCCGAAAATCATGATCGGGTAGTATCCTTCGAAACTTAAAATCGAGACTGAACCTACCGCGACCATAGGCCCTATGGTTCTGGCCAGTTCGCCGCCCGTCATATAAAAACTCATTCCTTTTCCTGTTTTATTTCCGGACACTTGTGATACCATAACCGGGGCAGGGACATGAAAAACGGCAACACTGATACCGGTAACAAAAAAAAGGAGCGCTAATACACCGTAACTGGGCGCAAGACCCAAAAGGCTCATGGGTATTGCGGTGGTTGCCGGAGCAAGGATGATAAAATAACGGACAGATATCCTGTCCGCCAGAAGGCCGATAAACGGGTTAAAAAGAGCGGGGATTTGCATTATTGTGGATAGAAAACCGGCCTGAGTAAGTGTCATGGAAAACTTTTCCACGAGCAGAGGAAGCAGCGGTGCGAAAAAACTGGAATAAATATCGTGAATAAAATGACAAACAGAAAGGGTAAGCACTTTTCCGGTATTAAAAACAGAATTGGGCCGGGAGTAAGAATATTTAGTTGGAGTTGTGATCATATCAATTTTGCACAGAAATATATCGGATGCTTTTTATTTTTACATTTAAAACCTGGTCCTTTGAGACTGTGTTACAATTGATATCTGTAAATATATTCGTTCTTTGACATCGATAAATCCAGAGGGTTGGTTTCGCTATTTCCTAATGATAAATTTCGCCCTTAAAATGGGCATATGGAATAATTTTATAGGGATTATCCTGCCAGTGCCTCTATGTTGAGGCTATTTTTTGGATCAACCCTGGAACGCCGAACATGCTCATCATTCGTACAAGATTAAAACAAGTTGCCAGCAGTGAGGTTTCTGCCTGGACACCATCCCGGCCTCGCATTAGAAAGGCATCGGTTTTCAAGTTGCGCTTCATATGACCATATGGATGTTCTACACGAGCCTTCCTTTTGGCATATATTTCTTGGGCGTCTTGAGTGTTGTATTTTGCTTCAAATTTTTCGACAAGATCCTCGTTACGGGAGCGGAATGTTTTACGACCACTTTTTCCGGTTGTGCAAACACCCCAATGCTGGCAGTTGAAACAAAGATTCTTGTCTGTAATTATATAGCGTTTGCCACCTGTTTTTTTCTCGATGGTTGATAGTCTTAACTTATGCCCTTCAGGGCAATAATAGCAATCTTGCTCTTTGTCATATTTGAACGCTTTCTTACTGAACGGTTCCGGCTCCTTTCGCTGTGCCTGTCGTTTAGACGGAACAACGACATCTATCTCCTGGGCATCGATTTTTTCAAGTTCATCCGCGTCGGCATAGCCAGCATCAGCACAGGCTGTTTCGCATGGCTTTGCTAATACGTCATTGGCTTGATTGATCTGTCGGGCAAACTGTTTGAGGTCGGAAGTATCATTAACCGCCTCCGCATGCACGATAAGTCCGTTTTTATCGTCTACCACACTTTGCACGTTATAGCTCGCATGCT
>JAFDEW010000484.1 GCA_019310125.1 Deltaproteobacteria bacterium
AATGAAGCTTTTTGAAGAGCATGAGAAACATTACGGATATTCTTTTTATATTATGAAAGCTGTATAGTGATATTACGCTAACCAGTCACTGGTGCGGACGCAAAAAGCCGCGGTGCGCCACGAAGTGTAAAATAACTGGCATCTGAAAGTGAATGCATCGAAAGTGCAACCCAGCACATCGATTATCGAGTCTTGTGCGGTGTCTGGTAACAGCCACAGTAAAGCGTAGACAGAGAGTTTGTAGGCCGGAAACATATGTTGAAGTGATTGAGTCCCGTTAATTTTGTCATTTGAGGATGGCTGATGGCTTCGCGGCGTCAGAAGGCAACATCATAGCCAACGTTAAAATGGGTAGGAAGCTATGACACCTCCGGGATCGTAGAGCCTGGCATGCAAACAGAGTTATTTTATAAACGTGGGAGACCCTATTATTTCTCCAGGGATGGAGTATCAATTACAAGCCTAATAAGCGAGGAGGTTGAGACGAATAATAGGGAGTCAGAGGACCCATAGTACTGATGAAACCGGGTAACGCCGGTGGAGGAAAGGGGTCCAGGTTATATCGCTATTGCAAAGGACACATGATAGATAGCACAGAATATCGGTGATTATGGTAACAAAATTTGCAATAATAAGTAGATTATCAGCAGATAATCCTGAAATGGTGTTTAATCAATTGATGCATCACTTCAATAAAGAGAATTTGCTGGATTGGTATTGGTCGCTCAAAGGAAAAGCAGCGGTTGGTATTGATGGTATGACAAAAGAAAAGTATGGTGAAAATCTTGAGGAGAATCTTGACGCTTTACTGGAAAAGTTGAAATCGATGTCCTATATTCCCGGCCCTGTAAGACAAATATTAATTCCTAAAGAAGGAAGAAATGGTGCTACAAGACCATTGGGAATAGGCAATTTTGAAGATAAAATTGTCCAGAAAGGAGTGCAGAAAATACTTGAGGCGATCTATGAACCTTTGTTTTGGAACAGCTCGTATGGATTTAGGCCAAAATTAGGGTGTCATGATGCTTTAAAAGCACTCCGAAGACATTTATACAGCCAATCAGTGAGAAAAGTGATTGATCTTGACTTGTCAAACTATTTTGGAACAATCGACCATGAGCTACTGATGGAACAATTGTCCAATAAGATACAGGATAAACGCTTTCTAAGATATATCCACAGGATGTTTAAGGCAGGTATTCTCAGTAATGGAGAACTAACAGTAAGTGATGAAGGAGTGCCACAAGGTAGTGTCTGTAGCCCGATATTAGCCAATATCTATGCACATTATGCACTTGATGATTGGTTTAACAGGACAGTTAAGAACCATTGCAAAGGCAGTGTTGAAATTTTCCGTTATGCGGATGATGCAGTTATCTGTTGTGAGAATGCAAAAGATGCTGAAAGAATCAGGTCCGCTCTGCCAAAACGTTTATCTAAATTCAAACTTGAGTTGAATAAAGACAAAACCAAAACAATTGTTTTTAACAGGTTTGAGAAAGAGAACAGTAAGTCTTTCGATTTCTTAGGCTTTACTTTTTACCTTGGATTAACAAAAGGTGGCATGGTTGTACCGAAACTTAAAAGTTCTGGTAAGAAATTAAGAAGCAAACTTACCAGAGTAAATCTATGGTGCAAAGAAAACCGTAGTACTTACCCATTACCGGAATTATGGGAATCTTTTTGTAGAAAATTAAGAGGTCACGTTCAATATTACGGGATATCCTTTAATTATAAAACTGTTCAGGGTTTTATTCTTAAATCTGTAAAGATGTTTTTCAAATGGATAAACCGTCGTAGTCAACGAAAATCGATGACTTTTGAAAAGTTTTCACTGTTTCTATTAAAATTTCCGCCTCCTAAGGCAAAAATATACCATCGGTTATTTTGAATACCGAATTGTACAAAGATATAATCGTGAGCCTATTGCCTTAATAGGGCACGATGGGTTCTAACGGGGATTACCTCAGGTGACTGTGGTTTTTACCCAATCGGTTGATTAGCGTCGTTAGCAATCACAACACCAAGAAAGGAGAACCGACTCATGAGTATTTGGATTA
>JAFDEW010000485.1 GCA_019310125.1 Deltaproteobacteria bacterium
GATAAAACTATAAGATCTTTTATCCGGCCCGTGATCTTTAAAAAACCATCATTATCAATTTCGCCAATATCCCCTGTCCTGAGCCACCCGTCGATGATTACTTTTTCAGTTTCTTCGGGCTTATTGAGATATCCTTTCATTATATTCGGCCCCCGGGCAAGGATTTCACCTGATTCATCGATTCTGACTTCACAAAGAGGCACTGGTTTTCCCACAGTTCCGAATTTAAACGCCCCCGGAGTGTTGCAAGTTATCATCGGAGAGGATTCCGTAAGCCCGTATCCCTGGCAGACAAGAATCCCTATGGAAAAAAAGAATTCCTCAATATCCTGTGAAAGGGCGGCGCCGCCCGCTGAAAAAAATTTTTTATCACCCCCCACAATATCTCTTAATTTTCTCAAGACAAGTCTGTCAGCCAGATCATGGGATAACCTGAGCACGAGATCCACAGGTTTTCCGTCCTTTTTTCTGAACGCATATTCGCGTCCTGTGGAAACCGCCCATTTAAAAACAAGCCTTTTTAAAAAAGATGCCTGCTCGATTTTATTATAAACTGTGGAGTAAATTTTTTCATAAAGCCTTGGCACACTCACCATTATGTTCGGCCTGACCTCCCCCATGTATTCAATTACCTTTTTCGGATTTGAAAGGTAACAGTTCATGGCCCCGCATTTAAAAATAAAAAAGGACCAGGCCCTTTCATAAACATGACTGAGAGGTAGAAAACAAAGGGAGCGGTCTCCGAGGCCCACGTCAAAGTTTTTTTCCACGGAAAAAGCCTGGTGGGAAAAATTGGAATGGGTCAACATAACCCCTTTGAGCTCACCGGTTGTTCCCGATGTATAGACAATGGTCGCGATCTCATCGGGGTCACTGGCAGCAATCCTTTTCTCCAGTTCTCCGATTTTATCTGAACCCAAAGAAGAGGATGCAAACTCTGAGAAATAAACAGATTGATTCCCTTTAAGTTTCACATCGCTGTCAAAAGAGACTATTTTTATATGATTTTCACCGGATTCAGCAATGGAAAAAATTTTGTCATACTGATCCTGTGCACCCGTAAAAACAAGTCGTACCCTCGCGTCTTTTATAATGTACTCTGCCTGTTCACGAGTATTGGTCGCGTAAACAGGGACAGATATTCCTCTGACACACATAATTCCGAAATCAGCAATGGCCCATTCATATCTGTTTTGCGAAAAAATAGCGACCCTCTCCCCCTCTTTAATACCCGAATCTAACAGGGCAATGGCGACCTCCCTGATTTTTACGCCGAGTTTTTTGTAGGATATTTCATGCCATGTACCTCCGGTTTTATATTTCAAGGCAATGGCGTCACCGTATTCATCGGCCCTTTTAATCATCATTTTAGCGAGTTGTTCTTTCTGCATACCGTGTAACCTCCGAATTATTTGCTGTGTTTTACCCTGACTGTAGCAGTTCCAATCGCTTTTTCCGGATATTTTCCCGTGATACCCGAGTAGAACTCCCTGATAATTTTCATATCCTTATCAATATCTCCGGTTGGATACACAACAGGGCCTATCCCGCCTGCTCTGCGCTTGTAATCGAGAAAACCGAGTACAAGAGGGACATTCGCGCCATTGGCTATGTGATAAAAACCGGTTTTCCAATATGCTACTTTTGATCTTGTGCCGGATGGAGACACGGCCAGGATCAATTCCTCATTTTTTCTTAACGCCTCAGTTATGGTATCTACAACACGGTTTGATTTTGACCGGTCAATGGGAATTCCGCCAAGCCATTTAAAAACACCGCCAAAAGGCCATCGGAATATTGCGTCTTTGCCCATCCAGTAAATCTTCGCCCTCAGCGCAAAAGCGAAAAAAAGAAAGTACGGAAGATCCCAGTTTGACGTATGGGGGGCAGCGATCAAGACAAATTTCGGAATGTCAGGCATTTTTCCCTCAAGCTTCCAGACGGTAAGCTTTAACATGAACAAAGAAAACATCCTTGCCAGCGTATTAACTACAGGCGTGTCAAAAATTGTAAAATTCATATTATTCCCTGTATTATGGGATTGGGGTCAACCCTTGAAATGAAGATGCCGGAGGAGAACATCAGGATCGCATTTTAATTGTTCACGATCCAAGACGCGACACCCCTAGCGTATATGGTCCGGGGCCCAAATCAGAGGTGTGAGTTAAGCCGATGAATTAAAAAGCGGTTTTGCCCGATTTGGTTCGTTCCCGCCTTGTTTTTTCTTTTTCCTTTTGTTCGTCTTTGAGCAATTTCTCCAATGCGTTCTTGAAGTAAATGATAATTTGACCTTTCGGCTTTCCAAACTGATCCGGAACAAAAGATAGAATGAGCAAGTCATTACTCTTTTTCCAGTAAAGCGACGTTGAGGTTTCCCCGCCCCAGTTTATACTCTCCGGAGCACCGTATTTTTGTTTAAGCGTCTCTAGGGTGTTCAACCCCTCTTTTTTAAGATGGATTTTTATCAAAACAGGTCTTCGAGTATATTCTGAATAGACCACCTCGACGTAGTCAAATGAAACGTTTTTATTTTGCATATAGCGATACATTAGCTTAACCGTATTATGCTCA
>JAFDEW010000143.1 GCA_019310125.1 Deltaproteobacteria bacterium
CCCTGGCCGATGCCTGTATCCATCAGGCGCTGTTGCTTCTTTATGAATGGGCGTGTCACAAATACGGTATTCCTCAAGGATATGACGGTTCACCCCAGTCCCTTGTTGTTTTAGGAATGGGGAAGCTCGGCGGCAGGGAGTTAAACTTTTCATCCGACGTGGATCTTATTTTTGCTTATCCTTCAACTGGCCAAACCTACGGCGTATCGGAACCCATCAGTAATGAAGAATTTTTTGTTCGCCTTTGTCGGGGATTGATAAAAACGATCGGTTCCCGTACTTCAGAGGGCATTGTGTTCCGTGTGGACATGAATCTTAGACCCTATGGCCAAAGCGGTCCTTTGGTGATGAGTTTTGACGTTATGGAAGCATATTACCAGGAACAGGGGAGGGAATGGGAACGATACGCATGGATTAAGGCACGGGTTGTGGCAGGTGATCAACAGGCCGGTGAACGGCTTATTGAGTCTCTTAATCCATTTGTATATCGCAGGTACCTGGATTTTGGCGCCTTTGAATCTTTAAGAAATATGAAGCAGAAGATCTCTCTTGAAGTGAAACGCAAATCCATGTCACACAACATCAAGCTCGGTCTCGGGGGAATCCGTGAAATTGAATTTTTCGGCCAGATTTTTCAGCTCATACGGGGCGGCGTTGTTCCCGCGCTTCAAGAACAGAGTATTCTGAAGGTATTGAAGGTCCTTGCCCGTGAAAACTATATTCCTTTGCAAACCTGTGACGATCTTATCTGCGCCTATGAATTTTTGCGCAACACGGAGCATCGCTTACAGGAATTTTCGGATCAGCAGGTCCATGAGATTCCCGAAGATCCGGTTGCAAGCATTCGTCTGGCCGCCTCCATGGGGTTTGCCGATCCGGAATCGTTTGCCCGTTGTCTTGAACAGCACAGGAGAATTGTACACGATCATTTTAGTCAATTGCTGGGCGCCGGAGATTCAAAGCGTATCGATGACCGGGGCCAAAAGATTGAAAGCGGATTGCAAGCGGTATGGCAGGATATATTAGAAGATGATCAGGTCCGGAAGGTGCTTGCTGAAGCGGGTTTTGAAAATCCGGATCATGTGATGCGCGTTTTAGATGATCTTCGCAATGATCCGGAAACCCGGTTACTCAGCAGCCACGGCCGGAATCGACTGGACAAACTCATGCCGATTATGCTGAAAGTCATCGGCCGGTCTGAACACTCTCTAGTTGTTTTGAGTCGAATCGTAGACCTGATCAAGGCCATCGAACGGCGAACCAACTACCTGGCCCTTTTGTTGGAAAATCGGATCGCTATCGTGCACCTGGTTAAGCTGGCAGTTGCCAGTCCATGGGTGGTCTCATTTCTGGCGCGCCATCCCGTGCTTTTAGATGAACTTTTAGACCCCCGCACCCTTTATCTGCCTCCGGAAAAATCGGATCTTGAAGAAGAGATGCATAAAAAATTCGATTTGATACCTTCTGCGGACCTTGAGGTTAAGATTCAAGAATTATGTATTTTTAAACAGGCGAACGTATTGCGGGTGGCTGCAGCAGATGTCACCGGCGCGGTTCCGCTGATGAGAACCAGTGATCATCTTACCGAAATTGCAGAGACGGTTTTGAATAAAGTTGTGGACCTGTCATGGGAACATCTCGCTCAAAGACACGGAATTCCCGGCTGTCAACTGGACGATGAAAAAATCGGGAAAGGATTTGCGGTCATTGCCTATGGAAAACTTGGCGGATTTGAGCTCGGGTATGGCTCGGACCTTGATCTGGTTTTTCTTCATGCCGGAACCCGGGGGCAGACCCGTGGCGGCAAGTACCCTATAGATAATGCTCAGTTTTTTGCCCGACTGGGACAGAGAGTCGTTCATATCTTAACCGCGCATACGCCTTCCGGCGTCCTGTACCAGCCGGATATGCGGTTGCGGCCCAGCGGCAGTTCCGGCATTCTGGTCAGCCACATCCAGGGGTTTAAAGAGTATCAGATGAACAAGGCCTGGACATGGGAACATCAGGCCATTATCAAAGCAAGACCCATCAGCGGTGATATCCGGATGGCAAAGCGCTTTGAGCAGATACGTAACCAGGTGCTGATCCGGCCCAGAATCATGAGCAATCTCAAACAAGAGGTTGTGGATATGCGCGACCGGATGCGCAGAGAACTCTCAAGCCCTGAACCGGAAGTTTTCGATCTCAAACAGGATACGGGCGGAATTGTTGATATTGAATTTCTGGTTCAGTATCTGGTGCTTTTAAAGGCCGGTGAATATAACGAACTGACCCGGTGGACCGACACGGTTCGTCTTCTGGAAACCTTGAACCAAACCGGTATCATTAACGCGGATATCGCCCACCTACTCAAAGTTGCCTACCTGACTTATCGGGCGGCGGTTCACCAACTCAGCCTCCAGGAGAAGCCCGCCAAAGTCCATGAGAATAAATTTCGCGACTTACGGAAAAACGTCGAGAAAATTTGGAATGAGTTTATGCATGTACAATGAATTTATTTACGTTATTCACATTCCTGTAAATCACTTTTACGGAACAACACTCACCGGGACCCCTTCATATGGCGTTCTTCTCTTGGATTTAAGGTCCCGGGGGTCCCGCATTGTCTTTAAAATTTCAATGCTGCTTTTTAATCCCCTGTTAAGCCGGCACATGTCAATAGCCATTCCGGCAACCTGAGCCACAGCCTGAATAAAATTCACATCCTCCAAAGTAAATTCCCAGGGTTCGGCCGTGTAAACCCGCAGCGCACCAATGATATTCCCCAGACTCGTGATCGGAACAGACAGTATTGAGGCGATGCCCTCTTTTTTCGCCGCTTCGGGGTACTGAAGCCTCGGGTCGTCAGTGACATCATAAATGGCCACAGGCCCATCTTCCAGGGATGAAGCAATGGAGCGCAAAGCGCTCACAGGGCCTTTATTTAGATATTCATCACTCAGGCCGAATGCAGCGGCCAACTTCAGTTCATTGGTTTTTCTATTAACCATAAACATTGCACAACCCTTGACATCCAAAGCTCTTTTGACACTCTCCACCGTCACCAGAATGATCTCTTCGGGATCCCTGGTCGAAGATATGGCATCGGTAACCTTAAGCAGTGTTTCATAATTCAATATTTGTTTTTTCATGGTTCCCTCCTTTTGTGTGAAATATTTCTCATTAAATTTATAGAAAATTATTATTGTTCTGATATCTAAAAAGGAGCGTTCGGCTTCTGAGAACAGTATCTTAAGGCATGATATTAGGAGGTCAGATTCTTCAGGACGATCTGTTAAAAGAACTACTTTATCATTGTAAACCTCCTGTCCGCGTTTGAGGGTTGTCGGTGATAATTAATTATTTTAAATTACAGCAATAATTATGCCAATTAAGATAGGGGGTGATGGCTGCTCGTTACAAGTTGCCTGTTTCTGGATAAAACAGCGTGGAATTGAAGCTCGATCTTAAATTTTTTTTTGTAATCCAACCGCCAAACTGTTTAAAAACTGAACAGCAGGTCTGTTTAATTTTTGAATAGCTGGTATCAATGTTTGCAGATGAATTAAACAAGTATTGAAAAACAGTGGTGTTTACAATTCAGGTAAACTTTGATTTTTTTTGCCTTCAAATATTCAACTTATGATGGATTACGATGAATATTTTAGGATCGGTGATGATACTATATATTGTGTCGTGCGGCGATTATCCTGTTGGCGTGAAAAATAAAATGGTTGCTAAGATACTGTTTTGATATCAAACAAGTTTAGATTTTTGCATTCAATTGCAGTGATCGCGGGCTCCAGGTTTTCTGGAATAAGCCTTCTTTTTTAGTCATCATCCAGCACCTTTCGGATAGTGTTTGCAATTTCACTCAAAACAACAGGCTTCGCAAGAAAAGCACGGACTCCGCTTGCTTTGGATTTATCTTCATTTATATGTTCACTATACCCGGTACAAAGAATTATAGGTATATCAGACCGTAATTTTAAAATTTCTTTAGCCAGTTCTATACCTGTCATATTAGGCATGGTAAAATCGGTAATGACCAGATCGAATCTATCAGGATTTACACGAAAGGCCTCCAGGGCTTCAATGCTACTCGTCCTTGCAATCACTTTATAACCAAGGCGTTCTATCATCGGTTGAATTGCATTGAGCATAGCCTTTTCATCGTCAACAAAAAGTATTCTTTCATTGCCCCTGGGAATCTCAAATGCAATCTCAACTTCCGGTTCCGGCTCATCTTCAATGCAGGGAAAAAGAATATGAAAAATAGTTCCTTTTCCTGGTTCACTAATTACTGAGATATTACCGCCATGGTTTTTGACTATGCCGTGAACCACAGAAAGCCCCATTCCTGAACCTTCACCTACTTTCTTGGTGGTAAAATATGGATCGAATATCCGTTTCAAGATCTTGGGTTCAATACCATTCCCTGTGTCACTTACAGTCAGTCTTGCATATTTCCCAGAGAATAAGTCATGATAATGAAATGCAGAATTCTCATCTAATTCAATATGTTCAAGGCTAACCTCCAGGAAGCCCGCTTTTTCTCCCATGGCATGGGCTGCATTGGTGCAAAGATTTATGAGGACCTGATTTATTTGTATTGGATCTGCACGGACGATATCTGACTCGCTTGAAATATTCTGGTGAATTTCGATTGTCGTTGGAATTGAAGATCGCAATAACTTGAGAGATTCTTTGATAATCGGGCTAATCCTAACCGGTTTCTTTTTCTGTGGCCTTTGGCGGCTGAAGGCCAGGATTTGCTTTACCACATCTCTGGCGCGTATGCTGGCAGTACGAATCTCTTCCAAATTGTGCCTTGCCGGATTCCACTCCGGAACATCATCCATTGCCAGTTCAGTATTACCAACTATTATCCCCAGAATATTGTTGAAGTCATGGGCAATGCCGCCTGCGAGTGTGCCCATGGATTCCATCTTTTGGACTTGTTGGAGTTGGGCTTCAAGTTTCTTTTTTTCTCCCTCTGCCAGTTTGCGTTCTGTAATGTCTCGAAGAGTTACCTGTATCCATGCCTTTCCCCTTTTTTGTTTTATCAAGCGAGGATTCGCTTCCATAAAAAAATAACTCTTATCCTTATTCATAATGGTAAGCTCAAATGGCGGACGTTCTATGCCTGTAACAACAAGTGCAAACTCCTTTAAGGCTTTTGGAATGGATCGCTTTGCCAAGACGCCAATTTTGGCAAAGTGTTTACCAACAACCTCCTCTGCTGAAAATCCGCTTATACGTTCAGCCGTTGTATTGAAAGATAGTAAATTGCCTGTATTATCCATTGAAATAATAGCATCTGGAGATTCTTGAACCAGAGCGGAATACCTGCGTTTATTTTCCCGAATCGCTTCTTCCGCCTGCTTGCGATCTGTAATATCTTGCATAACGGCTAAAACGTGAACTTTTCCATTTTCTTTCCTAACAATCGAAGTGGATATCGACAGCGCTTTATTTTCTCCGCTTTTAGCTGTTATCACCCATTCCTCAGCATGAATGTCATCACCTTTACGCATCTTGGCCATGCGTTCAGTTGCACGCTTTTGAACTTCCGGATCAGAGTACATCATCTGATACCATCCGAGTCGGTTGATTTCATCAATGGTATATCCGGTAATTTCCGTCATCCGGAGATTCCAAAGGGTGAATTTCATATTGGGCTCTTCGGGGATGTTATGGCATACGCAGATCCCATCAGCGGTTTTCTCGAGAATGTCATTGAGCTTTTTAGTCCGCTCTTCCAATGTTTTTTCGGTCCGCTTGCGCTCGGTAATTTCCAGTGTAACTTCAATACCACCCACAATATCGCCATTTTTATCTCTAAATGGATAGCCCCGGATGAACCAGTATCTCCCATCAGGCGTGGATTTTTCTATCATTTGAGGTTGGCCCGTTTCCATAGCTTTTATAACTGGACAATCTGAGCATGGATCGCTACGCTTCGGCCATACCTCATAACAATATCGCCCTGCTATTTTTTCATTTGAAAGATTTGCAGATTCACAGGCGGCATGGTTGGCCCATAGAATCCTCATTTTAGTGTCTTGATATATAACATGTTCCATAAGATTGTTGAGGATTGCTTCTTTTTCCTGATCCGATGCCAGGAATACCTTCGATCTCCTCCTGCGCTCATCAGCTACTTTTTCAAGTTCCTTAACCCTTTGCTCCAATTCTTCATAGGTTGGTTTTTTAGACATTTTTCTCACCTAACCATTGGGTGTTAAATTTATATAATTGGATTGAAAATTTCTTGCAAAGTGTTCAGTTTTAACAAGCCACATTTTACTGCAGAATGTAAGCGATAGTCTGAATCGACTGTTGAGTTGTCTTGCCATCATCTCAGGCTTAACTGTTTAATTTTACATTGCATATATCGTAGTTTTCACAAAAATGCAAAAAAGGCAAACTCCAAAAATAAATCTGCCTTTACTGAGAAAATAATATCACACGAATTTTAAGACTTTGATATTTACGCTTTATTGCAGTTATATATAGGCAACAACAATAACAAAAACAGAACCATTGCTGACCCTGTCCGTTTAAATTGTTTTTAATATTTCGATATTCTTTGTTTTCGTCTTCTATCCTTCCCGCCTCTTCGATCTTTACCAGATCTACGTTCAGGAATGTGAAAATCATAAGAAAAATGTCGCCTATCAATGCCTGAACGTCTTCCTTCGTTATCGTGTAATATGTGGGTCATGCAATATTATTGGATTTGCTTTGTAACAAACAGGACACTTTGCTAAATACCCTTCAGGTGAACAATTAAATAAAGCGCCACCCTTCAATCCAAATCCTCCTGATGTTGGCGTTATCTCAATTATTGTTTCGCATCCGCAATCTGAA
>JAFDEW010000486.1 GCA_019310125.1 Deltaproteobacteria bacterium
GTTATGCTCAAAAAATAATCCTCGAAATATCAACTATATGCCTGCGGTTATTTTTTTCGCATGCCTTGATCTTGAACAAAAATCCTCATTTATGGATGGACACTAATACCATTTTTTTTAGGTGCTTAAACATATCGTTTCAATACCGAAAAGGAATATTCGTTAGCAAAGAAAGGCATTATAAATGAAAGAGAGACGTCAATATAAGAGGTTCACTATTCCACTCCCTGTAAGACTTAACGCCATGAATACAGGCAGAAAAGAGGTTTTAGATCTTGAAGCCAGAGATATATCTTATTCTGGAACATTCATTCCTACACTAACGTCTTTTTTAGATCTTGAAGCCAGAGATATATCTTATTCTGGAACATTCATTCCTACACTAACGTCTTTTCCGAAAGCAACCCGGTTTATTCTGGATTTCACCATTCCAAGTGACAATCTTAAAGAATTTAAAAACATAGAGAGTTTAAAGGGTTGTGCAGGAAGGATGGTCCGTTCCGAACCTCACGGTATTGCCATACAATTTGACAAAGAATGTCAGATTGAGAGTTTAAAAAGCGTGTAACATACAACAACAGAGATCAAATTCATCATC
The DNA here is from genome assembly GCA_019310125.1 of Deltaproteobacteria bacterium. Taxonomy (GTDB): domain Bacteria; phylum Desulfobacterota; class Desulfobacteria; order Desulfobacterales; family UBA11574; genus S5133MH16. The sequence continues at coordinate 599 of JAFDEW010000486.1, forward strand.
CATCCCTGGCTTCCCTTTGCTGGAAAGCCTCTTGTTTGGATATCCACTTCTCAAGCATACCTGAAAGCTCATTGGGATTGACGGGTTTAGAGAGATAGTCGTCCATACCGGCGTTTAGACATTTTTCACGATCACCTTTCATGGCCATCCTTTAATACCCCGTACCTTGGCGATTTCTTCCGCAACCTTTGAATATTCAAGCATGTTTCGTTCCAAAGGGGGAGACAACTTAATTTTATTAATGATGTTAAACAGATAAATTTACTATTTTGATTTCACAATTAAAGAATAACTCAACAGTGGCATAAATTTGACAGGCTGAATTGATGTAGGGTGGCAAATGATATGCTTCATGGTTTTTCGTTTAGAACTGGACGGTTGCGCAGAATGTGTATTGGCCGGGTATAATCTGCAGAACGTCCCGAACCCGGTTACGGGTTGTGAAATAATTGTCAGCGGCCGGGGTGATTTGACAAGGATTTACTTGACTTGACAATTAAAACTATTTTTAAATAAAGTATTATGGTTAGGCATATTGTCATGCATTACGGGTATAGACCCCCGTCTTAAAAAACCAAAAACCGGTTAACAAGAATGAATAATCGCCCACAATATGCTTTCTATGAAATTTAAAAACACAACCCGAAAACAAAGGGAGGTAGGTTATGGAACAATTAAATTATCAAGAGACAGCTCAATTCATAAGAGAAGACCTGCGGCTGAAAACGTTCCCGTTGGCGGTTAAGTTTTTAAAAGATAAAGCCGATCTTCCTGAAAAAACACGGCAACCTTCCGCTGTTTTGGGTAAACGCATCACCATTTGCCAGGGGGTTACCATGGCCAGGAATTACGGATGGACCGTAGGGCTCTCTAAGGAAGATTTGATTTGTGTTCCGGCAATGATCGCCTTTGGGTTCAGCGGTGCATACAGCCCGGTTGATACTTTGGGCAAACTCTTTTGTGAAGTGGCCTTTTCCAAAAGTGAAGAAGGTGGCATTAAGGAGGCTGAAGCCATGATCCGCATGGAGAATGAGGAATGTCAGGCCATAGCCTTGGCTCCTCTACAAAAAGGTTTGTTTGATCCGGATACAGTGGCTATTTTTGGTAACCCCGCTCAGATTATGAGATTGATTCAATCTTTTGTATTTATGGAGACCACGCGTATTTCCGGCAACTTTGGCGGAAAGGTGGAATGTACCGAATATCTCATTGCCCCTTTTAAAACCGGGTTGCCTCGCATCGCCATACCCGGCATGGGGGATCGCATCTTTTCCATGACTCAGGATGACGAAATGGTTTTCTCTATACCCGGACAGCTTCTTGCAGGTTTGGTTGAGGGTATGAAAGCGGCGGGGAAGAAGATCGGTGCCCGTTACCCGGTGACACCCTACCAGAACTTCGAGCCGGAATTCCCGAAACCCTACAAGGTTCTGGCAGACGAATTGGGGTTATTTAAATGAAGGAAGTGGGGTCAAAGCATGATCCTTGATTAAAAAAGTATAAAATACAGGCTGTTTTTTGTTCCAATTCGGGTTTCACAAGATGAATTTCCTCCGGTAGACGACTCGAATTTCAGAACTCCTGACCTATGTATGTATTTTCAAGGTGTTATGAAAGCTCGGTCGTAATTTCAGGTGCAACAATTTGAACATCGAACATCGAACGCTCAACATCGAACGTCGCGTCGAATAAGGATATCGCTTCGCTCTATTAGATTATAAAATTGAAACACCGAAGGTGTACAGTCCTTCGATGTTCGACGTTCATTTTTTATTTTAGCTCATAGTTCAGTGTTTAATAGAAGATGTTGCATTCAGATTTACGCCAGTTCAGGAGCCCTGAATTTAGACACGAGTGTTTATTCTCTGTGGCCATTCAAATGGATAAAATCATAGAAATTCAAGATCTGATAAAACAATTCGATGGATTTACCGCTGTGAACAAAATTTCATTTTCTGTGAGCAGGGGCGAGTTTTTTGGTCTGCTTGGTCCCAACGGCGCTGGCAAAACCACAACGATTCGAATGCTGTACGGCTTTTCACCACCGACTCGGGGCAAGCTGCTTATCTTCGGCATGAACATCAACACTCACTTCCGCAGGATTAAAGCCAAAATTGGTGTTTGCCAACAGGAAAACACCCTGGATCCGGACTTGAGTGTACAACAAAATCTACACGTGTTCGCCGGATACTTTTCAATCCCCAAAAAAGAGGCCGCCGAACGGTCCAGGGAACTTCTCGATTTTTTTGCCCTGAGCCATAAAAAAGATGCCAAGGTCATGGAGCTTTCCGGTGGAATGGCTCGCCGGCTGATTTTGGCCAGGTCGCTGATCAACCGGCCGGAACTTCTGATATTAGACGAGCCCACGACCGGGCTTGATCCCCAGTCCCGGCACCAGGTCTGGGAAAAACTGGAAGCGCTTAAAAAGACCGGCTTGACCGTCGTGATCACCACACATAACATGGAAGAAGCCTCCCGACTCTGTGACCGTCTGGTTATTATGGATCATGGTGAAATTCTGGTGGATGGCAGCCCTGAAGACTTAATCGACCGGTATGCCGGTAAAAATATCATCGAAATCCAAGGACCGGATCAGGCCCTGATCGAATATGTAAAAGAACACGCCATCGAGCACGATAATCTCGGCCGGCGCCTGATATTGTATGAGCCTGAAGGAAAGGGACTGAACAACACCGTTCGAGAACGATTCTGCAATGAAAAATGCATTTACCGCAACAGCACACTGGAAGATGTATTTTTACGTTTAACGGGAAGGGAACTTCGAGAATGATTGATCCTGCTCTGTTTTCATTGCGTTTTCTGAGGGTATGGGAAAGAAACCTGTTGGTGTACAAGAAAATCTGGAAGGTGAACTTTCTGACGCCTCTGCTCGAACCGCTGTTCTATATTCTGGCCTTCGGTCTGGGCTTCAGTGGCTTGATCGACAATGTGAAATACGGTGGGGCAGATCTTTCATACACGGAGTTCATTGCACCCGCATTGATCGCCACTGCTGTCATGTGGAATGCGTTTTTTGAAACGACCTATGCATCATTTGTCCGGATGTATTATCAGAAGACGTTTGACGGCATGCTGGCAACACCACTGACGTTAGAGGAAATCATCATCGCCGAAATTGCCTGGAGCGCCACCAAGTCGACGGGTGCTGCGACGATCATGTTAATTGTCCTTGGTCTGATGGGATTTGTTCAGTTTCCCGTTGGACTGTTGCTGATTCCTTTGGCATTTTTCGGCGGGTTGGCTTTCGGAGCCATCGGCATGTTCTTTACAGGCATCATCCCGACTATCGACATGTTCAATCTTCCGATATTTCTCTTCATTACACCGATGTTTTTGTTCAGCGGAACCTTTTTCCCTGTTTCCAATCTGCCGGTATGGGCGCAGCACGTTGCACTCGCCTTTCCTCTCTACCATCTGGCCGAACTGGCCCGCCGGTTCAGCATCGGAACCAACGAGATTTCACCGATCATCAGTATCGGGTACTTAACCGTATTTTTTCTTTTCTTTACAAACCTTGCCCTCACAGCGATGCGGAAAAGATTGATTCAATAAACATCCGCTCTGGGACAATATGATCTAAAACACCAACCCGTTTGCTTGGGCACAGAGTTATTCATTACATCCTTTTAGCCTTATCACCCGGTAATGAAATTAATCTTGCCATAAATTTGGTTTAAT
>JAFDEW010000012.1 GCA_019310125.1 Deltaproteobacteria bacterium
TTTCTGTTGCCTCTGATAACCGTCAAACGGGGTTCCCCCTCCAAAGGAAAACCGCATGCCGTTACCCCGGCCTTTTCCAAACAACTCACTGAGTATATTGTCAAAATCGAACCCCTTAAAGATATCTTCCTGTGAAAAACGCTGCTGGAATCCTGCGGCGCCAAACGTATCATACTGTTTGCGTTTCTCCTTGTCGCTCAGAACCGCATACGCTTCACTTATTTTTTTAAATTTTTCTTCAGCGCTTTTATTCCCTTTTGTATGGTCGGGATGATACTTCATCGCAAGCTTCCGATAAGACTTCTTAATATCTTCTTTGGAAGCGTTTTTATTGACTCCCAGTATTTTATAATAATCTGTTTCAGACATCTTAAAATCACCTCAATTTTATAGCATACTTTTATGAGACTTCAAAATAAGTTTAAAATCATTAGGTGTCAAGGATCATTCGATTTTTTGATTTCCGGTTTGGGATGGATATTTCTCAGCAGATTTGAGGGAAATCATAATTACAGAAAGCGCAGCCGGGGTGATTCCATCTATGCGGGAAGCCTGGCCAAGTGAAGAAGGCCTTGTGGCAGAAAGTTTTTCTTTGAGTTCGTTTGAAAGTCCGTGCACCGTTTTAAAATCAAAATCTTCCGGTATTTTCATCCGTTCCAGGTTCTTGAATTTTTCGATTTCCTTGAGCTGCCGCTTGATATATCCTTCGTATTTGATTTCTATTTCCACCTGCCGGGTAACAGATTCACTAAGGTTGTAAGGACTTTCGGACAGTTCTTGTGCGGCACGGTAATCAAGCTCGGCCCTTTTTAGAAGCTGATCCAGATAGATGCCGCTTTTTAAAGGTCTTGTCCCATGACTGAGCAAATAATCGTTTATCTTTTTATCAGGCTTTATCACGGTTTTTTTTATTCTTTTAATCTCTCTGGCAATCTGCTTTTTTCGTTCATTTACATCTTTTAATGTGTCATGATCGATTAAGCCCAATTCATGACCGGTTTCCATTAATCTCAAATCCGCATTATCCTCCCGAAGCATCAGCCTGTATTCGGCCCGTGACGTAAACATGCGATACGGTTCGCGGGTGCCCCTTATAACAAGATCATCTATCATAACAGCCATGTACGCTTGTGACCTGTCGAGAATGAACGGCGGTCTTCCCTGGATCTTGCAAGCAGCATTGATTCCTGACCATATGCCCTGGGCAGCGGCTTCTTCATACCCCGATGTCCCGTTAATCTGACCGGCCATGTAAAGTCCTGAAACCCGCTTTGTTTCAAGGGTGGGCTTAAGCTGGACAGGATTGATGTAGTCGTATTCTATGGCATACGCAGGCCGCATGATCTCGGCAGCTTCCAACCCTTTGACGGATCTTACAAACTGAATCTGAATTTCCATGGGAAGGCTGTTCCCCAGGCCGCTGGCATAAACCTCATCCGTATCAAGGCCTTCGGGCTCAAGGATTACCTGGTGCCTTTCCTTATCAGGAAATCTGACGATCTTATCTTCAAACGAGGGGCAGTAGCGGGCCGAAACTCCTGTTATCATGCCGCCATACAGGGCTGAGCGTTTAAGGTTTTTTTGCACAATCTGGTGGCTTTTCTGGTTGGTATGCCCGATATAGCTTGGAAGCTGGGGATTGTTAATCTTTTCGGTAAAGAATGAAAAAGGTTTTGGCTCTTCTTCCGACCCATGCTCTGTGAATTCGCTAAAATCGATACTTGCTTTGTTCAATCTGGGCGGCGTGCCTGTCTTCATTCTTCCAAGCTCAAATCCCAGCTCTCTCAGGTGCGCCGGGAGACCATAGGATGCAAATTCGCCGGCCCTTCCGGACTGGAATGAATTGAACCCGATGTGGACCAGACCGCTTAAAAAGGTTCCTGTAGCCAACACAACGGCATGGGCCCGATATCCAAAACCGGTTTGATCTTCCACACCGGCGATCCTGTTGTTTTCAACGACAAGTCGCTCAACCATGGCCTGTTTGAGGTCCAGGTTGGGCTGTTTTTCAATGACGGCCTTCATGGCCATATGATAACGGATCTTATCGTTTTGCGTGCGAGAGGATTGGACGGCAGGCCCTTTTTTTGTATTCAGTGTTCGATATTGAATGGCGGTTTTATCCGTGATCTTTGCCATTTCACCGCCTAAGGCATCTATCTCTTTTACAAGCTGTCCCTTTGCCATACCCCCGATAGACGGGCTACAGGGCATTGCTGCCACCTTGTCCAGATCTATGGCCATAAGAAGGACGCGGCATCCCATTCTTGCGGCTGCAAGTGCAGCCTCACATCCGGCATGACCGGCGCCGACAACAATAATGTCGTATTTTTTTCGGTAGAAAACCATAAGCAACGATGTTTCCGTTAAATTATTTTACAATCTTTCTTCAAACAAGTATATATTATAAAAATAATTATTAATTAGCCAGAAGTAATTTCACCGGAAAATTTTCTTAACCATTGGCACAAAATTTACCCTTAAGAACCCAATGACATGCATAAAAGATATAATGATTTTAACACGTATCTAAGAAGTATCTTTGGTTGCAGAGTTCAAAAAATAACCATTGATGCGGGTTTTTCCTGCCCAAACAGAGACGGTAAGATCTCAACCGGAGGATGTATATACTGCAACGTCCGGGGATCCGGAACCGGTGCCCATGCAAAAGGGCTTTCTGTGACCGATCAGATCATTCAAGGTAAAAAAGCGCTTTCCAAGCGGTACAAGGCAAAAAAGTTTATTGCCTATTTCCAATCATTTTCAAATACTTACGGTCCTTTTGACAGGCTTAAAAATCTTTATGCGCAGGCCCTGGCCATAGAAGATGTGGTGGGTTTATCCATCGGTACAAGACCGGACTGTGTGAATGAACCAATTCTGGAGCTGTTACAAGGGTATGCGGAAAATTACCTTGTCTGGATCGAATACGGTCTGCAATCGGCCAATGATTCCACACTTGCCTTTATCAATCGGGGGCATGACGTTATGTGCTTTAAGCAAGCGGTTCTCGCCACGAAAAACAGAGGGATCAACATATGTGCCCATGTTATTCTCGGTCTTCCCAATGAAACAAAAGCCCACGTGCTTGAAACCGCCCGGGTGGTTTCAGACATGGAAATAGACGGCATAAAGATTCACCTTCTCTATGTTGTAAGGGGCACAGCGCTTGATAAGCTTTACTCTGCGGGTGAATATAGATGCCTTGAGCAGCAGGAATATGCAGACCTTGTCTGTGATTTTCTGGAACATATTCCGAAAAATATGGTTATTCAGCGACTCACCGGAGATCCACACCCTGAAGAACTTGTTGCCCCCATGTGGGCCCTCAAAAAAACAGAGAATATGGCCCTGATAAAAAAAACTCTGGAAAAAAGGGATTCGTGGCAGGGAAAGCTATGGGTTGCAAAAAATAAAACGGTCCCATAAATTTTATTTAATGTTATTTCAATGAGATGATTGTTTTAAAAGTAACATCTCTATAAATTATGGATTCGTGTCAATATGATTATTTCATACGCCAGAACTTATTGAGAAGTTACTTTTTAAATGCTCTGGCACATGGCTCTTTTGTAGCTACAACGTATACGATAAAATTTTCATCCCAAGGATTAGCGTAATAATTCCAAGCAACCTTGTGGCTTTAGATTCATTTGAATAAAGACACGCCCAAGCACCAATTCCGATCCAGACCAAACAGATTAGACAAACAATCCAATTTTCCATCAATATTCTCCTTTATATGAGTTGGCAACTTAACTAGTGTCCATCCAGAAACGGCATCTTTTGGCCCCCGGCGGCGTTCTCGCTCGTTTTCAATCCTCGAAATAGCACGCTATGCCTCCGGTTGAAAACTCGCTCGGGCCTTGCCGGAAACCAAAATCTACCATTTCTGGATGGACACCCGTATTCCTGTGGTTAAAATTTTCGTCTTCCTTGATCTTAACGAAAAATCCTAGTTTTCGTTCGGGCATTAAATATGCAAAAAGCATGCAAAATCAAATTTATTTAAATTTATATCTTAAATATTAGGGCGTTATCTTCTTTGCCTGCTGAAGATTTTTATAATATTCACAGGAAAATATATATAGTTATGGGATAAAATACCCAAAAAAATGTGAAAACTATTACATATTTTTCTTTTAAGATTTCGGAGAGGGAAAGAGGCAGGGTAAACGCATTTGATTTCGGCGCAGCTCGGGCTTACGGATGCTTAAGCACAAGTTTCAGTCGGTTGGAAAGAGATAAATGCCGTCGTGGAGCGTTCTCGCTATATTGGGATTCAAATGCGTTTCCCTTGGGAAAGGGGGATTTTAGAACCGTTTAGAGGAATTAACGCTTATGATAACGATCCAGCTGTTTTTGTATATCTTTGTACAATCGGATAATTTCTGCCATAACCGAACGCCTTTGACGTTACCTTAAGGCCTGGAGCCGCCTGATATCGCTTGTATTCGTTTCTATCGACTTTAAAGATAATCTCCTCTACAATATTTTTATCAAACCCCATTTGAACCAGATCATCGGCCCCTTTGAAGTCTTCAATATATGCTTTTAAGATAGAATCAAGGAGTTCATAAGGTGGCAGGTCGTCCTGATCGCTTTGATCGGGTTTGAGTTCAGCGGAAGGTGCTTTGGTGATAATCCGTGTTGGGATATATTCTTTTTCTCGATTTATAAAGCGAGCCAGATCATAAACGGTGGTTTTTGGAACATCTGAAATTACTGCCAGTCCTCCGGTCATATCACCATAAAGCGTACAGTAGCCCACGGCCAGCTCGGACTTATTACCCGTAGAAAGTACAAGGGAGCCCTGTTTGTTGGACAGGCCCATAAGTATTGTACCCCTGATTCTGGCCTGTATATTCTGTTCCGTAATGCCAGGTTCATTATCTTTGAAAGACGGTGAGAGGAATCTTAAAAATTCTTTAAAGATGCCGTCTATGGGAACCCGGGTAAGCACTATGCCCAGGTTTTTGGCAAGTTCCTCAGTATCTTCGAAATTTTCTTTCGAGGTATACTGAGACGGCATAAATACAACCGAAACATTATCCTGCCCTAAGGCTTTAACTGCAATACATGCTGTCAGCGCCGAATCTATGCCTCCGCTTAACCCAATGACAACCCTTGAAAAACCACACTTTGTAACGTAGTCTCGTGTTCCCATGACAAGAGCTTTCAAGATCGATTCTGTATCCGAATTTGAAATCGGATGGAGGTCATCTTTGGATGACTCAGGGGCTTTTGAATCAAAAACCAAAAGATCTTCATCAAAATCACATGCTCTGGCCACAATATTTCCGTTTTTATCAAAAACAGCGCTTATTCCATCGAAAAGAACACTATCATTTCCACCGACCTGGTTGGCAAATATTAAAGGAACGCCGTATTTTCGGGCCATGGAACCAAACATATTCCATCTGAATTCTCTGGTTCCCACATAAAAAGGAGATGCGGATACATTGATAACCAGATCAGCGCCGGATTTTACAACCAGTGCCACAGGATCCGTGGCATATAGTCTTCTTTTGAAGATATCCTCATCGTTCCAGGCATCTTCACAAACGGTAAGTCCTATCCTGTGCCCCTTGTAAGGGTATGGTACACTTTCCCGGCCGGGTTCAAAATACCGGCTTTCATCGAATATGTCGTATGTGGGCAGAAGCCTTTTATGAACTTTGTGCAATATGTTGCCGTCTTCAAAATGAACCGCCGAATTGAAAAGGGGTTTTCCTTTATTGTCAGAATTTTTATCTACAAATCCGCATATCACTCCGATACCTCGTATCGACGCCAGGAGCCTGTTTAAACAGGCAAGATTGGCATCGACAAAGTCGTTCTTTTCAAGAAGATCGCGTGGCGGATACCCCGAAATGACGAGTTCTGAAAAAACAACCATATCACAGTTAAGTTCAATGGCCTTGTCAGCAAAACATTTAATTTTTTCAAAATTATAATTAAAGTCGCCGATAATGGGATTAATTTGTGCAATCGCTATTTTCATGGCAGTCAAGATAAATAGGACACAGATATATACAGATAACATTGTTATTTTTTAATTTAAAATCTTGACAATCTGTGTTTATCTGTGTCCAAAAAAGGAAACACCTATCCTATCTATTTATTGTTATATATTTACTCGGCTTGCAAGAATTTTTTTATAAGCCTTTGAATTTCTCTTAGCTGTCCGGGTTCTCTCCATATAATCTCCGGGTCGGCCTTGAACCAGGTCAACTGACGTTTTGCATATCTTCTTGTATCCCGTTTCAATGTCCGCAGGGTCTCATCCCATGAACATCGTCCTTTAATAAAATCGATCAGGTGACGATAACCGATTGACCGCATCGATTTCAGGTCGTCCGAATACCCCATATCCAGAAGTCCCTTAACCTCGTCAAGGAATCCGGAGTCGATCATTGCATCTACCCTGTGGTTAATACGATCATAGAGCACCTCCCGGTTTATGTGCAGGCCTATTTTTAATGCTCTGAACCGATGATCTTTAAACCCGTGCTCCCGTTGAAATGCAGTAATGGGCTTTCCTGTCAATTCATATACTTCAAGGGCCCTTATAATCCTGTAAGAATCATTGGGATGTATTCTCTCTGCCGTATCAGGATCATGTCGGCGTAACTTTTGGTAAAGAGAATCAGCGCCATAAATCCGTGCCTGTTCTTGCAAACGCTTACGCGCACGGATATCCGCCCGCCCGGATTTAAACAGGCCGTGCACAAGTGCTTTTATGTAGAGTCCGGTCCCGCCGACCACAAAGGGGGTAACGCAGCTGGCATAAAGCTTTATGATTTTTTCATTGGCCATTTCCGCGAACTGTCTGGCATCAAAATGCTCGTCCGGGTTGATTAAATCGATCATATGATGAGCAACGCGCGACTGCTCATCCGTGGTCGGCTTGGCAGTGCCGATATCCATATGCCTGTAAATTTGCATTGAATCGGCACCAATAATCTCGCCGTTAAAAGCCCCGGCAAGATTAATTGCCACAGAAGTTTTGCCCAAAGCCGTTGGTCCGCAGATAATTATGATTTTCGGTTTCACATTGTCAGCACACATGATTCAATTTGCCAGTTGCTTCCGGGTTTTTACTTCCGTCCGGCGACGATCTAACGGCCTTTGCCGCATTATAAATTTTATATCAATAAAATTCAGGATACATTAGAGTATATTTAGGATCAAATTATTTTCAAAAAATATTTATATTTTTCATATTGACATTAACAAATTAATCATATAGAGATTTTTAGATCATAAACAGAAGAAGGCGGCAAGGTAATAAGAATAATTAAAATATAAAGGAGGTTTGTTCAATGGCAACAGTTGAGTTTATGGGAAAGAATTTTACCGTAGATGAAGATGGCTTTATCGATGACTATACTAATTATTGTCCAGAGTGGACGCAATGGGTAAAAAGTCAAGAAGGAATTGAAGAATTGACTGATGAGCACCATAAAGTTGTCACAGTTCTTCAGGAATACTATGAGAAAAACGGAATTGCCCCTATGGTCCGTATTCTATCAAAAGTTACCGGTTTCAAACTGAAACATATTTATGAGCTGTTTCCGTCAGGACCCGGTAAGGGAGCCTGTAAGATGGCTGGTCTTCCGAAACCGACCGGATGTGTCTAATTAAAAATACTATAATTAATTTCATCAGTTTGTAACAAAAAAGTCCTGCAATTAATGCAGGACTTTTTTGTTTTGTGGAGGGGATGTATGATCTGTTCCGTTAAATCAAAAACCCGAACAGAATTGATAGACATTACTTCAAAGATTCAGGATATGGTCATGTCCGCGGGCATCGATCAGGGACTGTGCATGCTTTATGTGCCGCACACAACCGCAGCCATCACCATTAATGAAAGTGCCGATCCGAGCGTTAAAGATGATATTCTGATGATTATAAACAAGATAATACCGTGGGAAGCCGGATATCGCCATCTTGAAGGGAATTCACCGGCTCATATAAAATCGACAATTGTTGGAGCTTCAGAGCTTATTGCCATAGATAATAATCGATTGGTGCTCGGCACGTGGCAGGGAATATTTTTCTGTGAATTTGACGGCCCCCGAACCAGAAAGGTACAGGTTCGTATTATTAAAGAAAAGTTTCAGGAGTAACCCATGCCGCCATTAGATGATATGGACAGGGCAATCCTTAATCTGATTCAATCCGATTTTCCCATAACCCCCCGCCCTTATCTTGCAATTGCCCAACGTCTCGGTTTTTCAGAAAATGATGTTATAAAACGACTGGATCGGCTAAAAAAAAAGGGCATTATACGCCGAATAGGCGGGAATTTTGTTCCTGAAAAGCTAGGATATATCAGTACGTTATGCGCGGCAAGGGTTCCGGAAGACAAAATCCAAAGCTTTGCCAAAGCGGTAAACCGCTATCCGGGAGTCACTCATAATTATCAGCGGGATAATAAATATAACGTCTGGTTTACCTTTATTGCTCCTTCCATGAAGGAAATAGAGGAAAACCTTGAAAATATCTCCCGACAAACAGGGATTAAGAAAATTATCAACCTGCCGGCCACAAAGGTATTTAAGATAAGGGCGCATTTTAACCTTTGACACGGCTTCGTAAAAAGTCCAATTCTCGTGTTGCGCTTCATTTCGTGTTCACTGCGGCGTACATAAGTACGCCTCATTCCACAAAATTCGCGACGCCTTTTTATCCCGAGAGATTTGTTCGGGGGAACTTGAACTTTTTACTTTGCCGTCTCAATTTTGACCTTTTACAAGTTCATCAACCTTTAACTCTTCAGGATAACAACTTTAACGATAAAAAAATACACATCTACAAACGGAAGTCGACATATTAACACAAACTTAATATGAAAGAGCCAGTTTCAAAATCTTCAATTTTGTCCAATATCAAGGAAGGCGAAAATTTTAACCACAGGAATACCTGGAGTATTTTGAGGATTAAAATTTGAGCCTGACGCAGAGATTGGGCAAAAGGGGGCGTTTTGAAACTGGCTCGAAAATCTAAAGATATGAAAGATGTTCGCATTGCACTCGTTGTCTCTAATTCACCGGTAAACAAAATAAGTAACAATCTCGAGGGGATGGTCAAATTGATCAAGGCGTCGAAAAATCAAGGCGCCGCTATTGTTTGTTTCCCTGAGATGAATATCTCGGGGTATAGTAATCATCAGGATATAAATTTGGCAGCAGAACCCATTCCCGGACCGGCAAGTCGCTATCTTTTAAATTTGGCTCAATGTGAAAAGATTGTCATCCTGGCAGGCATGGTTGAAAGGGATGAAAAGGACCGGTTATTTGCAAGTCACCTGGTAATAAAACCTGACGGGTTTATAGGCGTCTACCGAAAGCTACACATTTCTCCGCCGGAACGTACGGTTTTAACACCCGGAAACAACATCCCTCTGTTCCATGCAGAGGGGGTGAATTTTGGTGTCCAGCTTTGTTACGATGCCCACTTTCCCGAGCTTTCCACCCGGATGGCCCTAAAAGGGGCTGACCTTATCTTCATCCCTCATGCATCTCCGAGAGGAACTCCTGAAGAAAAATACCGATCATGGATGCGTCATTTGCCTGCAAGGGCCTTTGATAACAGCCTGTTTATTGTCGCATGCAATCAGACAGGTGAAAATGAAAAAGGGCTCGGATTTCCGGGTATCGCCGTGATCATCGGACCATCCGGCAAAGTTATTCACAAGGATTTAAGCGGAAAGGAAGGGGTATTATTAGCAACCCTGAAGGCCGAAGACCTGATCCGGGTGCGAAGTCACAGGATGCGATACTTTATCCCGAACAGAAGACCTGAGCTTTATGACATCCCATAGGGTGTAAATCAAGACTGTGGGTTATTGAAATATCCGCGGCATTTCATAGCATGTCAGAATACGAGATACTGGAGTAATGGAGTGTTGAGTATAAAACCGGAAAAAGATCTGTTTTTTATTCTTTTACCCTTGTTTCCTCGAATCCAATCACGAATCATATTATTCTTATTCCATTACTCCATCACTCCAACACTCCATTACTTCGGATCAGAAGCGGGACGTCGGGGATAGATTCAAAAATCATGATTATCCCCGAGCATCCCCTACCGTTATCCGCACAGGCGAAGTTCACGCCCGGTAAGCGCCAACATGCCGTTTGGTGTAAACTCTCCGATCATACAGGTAATTTGTTTCATACCTCTGATCATTAAGGAACACCAGGCATCGAGCACGTCAAAATGACCGGTTTGAGTTGTAATTATCTCGACAAGATCTGCCTGAATTTTTTGTTTTATTGTTTTTCCTTCGGAATCTGCATCCCAATTCGACGGTTCTTTGCCCACAACATAAATAATTAGTCCTGATTTCATATTTTCACCTCCTTTCATAATATTTTTAGCCCCGCCCAGGATGCGTAAGCACGCCAAAATAAAAAAGCCCTTCAATCTTTAAAAAGATTGAAGGGCTGCACCCAGCTTACTTGACCCCTTTTTTATGTAACCATAACGCTCTGTAACACCGCAGAGCCACAGTTATCTCTAAGGCAGGTCTTCTGACTCCCGGTTCATCCTAATCTCTGCGCCTTCCCATACGGTTAAAACCAGACAGTGGCATATTGCAGATTTCGTCGCCGGTCACAGCGGCGGGACCGCTTCCGATTCTCACGGAATTCCCTATTAAGCCATGGTTATTGGCACCTTTGTAATTCTTTTAAAAAATTTCAAAAAGCCTGTCAAGAAAAATAAACAGGGTAAACTTTTTCATAGCCTTTCTTCCATTTTTCCATTTTGATGGGTTGTGGAATTTCCGAAACGTTAAATTATAACAATGAATCCAGAGGGTCATATTCCAGGCCAAAAGCTTCCGCCACACCTTTATGAGTCACTTTTCCTTTTATAATATTAATACCTTTGGCGATGTCCTGATTTTCCCTTGCCGCTTTTTCATACCCTTTGTCAGCAAGTTCCAGTGCATAGGGTAGTGTTGCATTTGTAAGTGCTTTTGTTGATGTATATGAAACAGCTCCCGGCATATTCGCCACACAGTAATGTATGATCCCATCGACCTCAAATATGGGTTGGTCATGGGTTGTGGGTTTTGCCGTTTCCACACATCCTCCCTGATCAATTGCTACATCTACAATCACCGAACCTTTTTTCATTAACGGTAACATGTCGCGTGTAAGCAATTTGGGTGCCACCGCACCGGGTATAAGAACCGCACCCACAACAAGATCGGCCTCTTTCAAAATTCTTCGAATAGTCGCCGGACTGGACATGATCGGAAAGCAGTTCTTGGGCATTACATCGCTGAGATAACGAAGACGTTCAAGATTATTATCGAGCAGATAGACCTTTGCGCCAAGGCCACAAGCTATTTTGGCAGCATTGGTTCCAACGGTGCCGGCACCGATAATTAAAACAGTGCCGGAATCTACCCCCGTTACACCACCGAGAAGAATTCCTTTACCGCCAAAAGTTTTTTCAAGGTATTTGGCCCCCTCCTGAATAGCCATTTTGCCGGCCACTTCACTCATGGGCATAAGAAGCGGTAAAGAACCGTTCTCCCGCTCCACTGTTTCGTAAGCCACAGCTATAGATCCCGAATCCACAATCGCCCGGGTAAGTTCCAGTGATGCCGCAAAATGAAAAAATGTAAACAGAATCTGTTCATTTCGTATCATTGGATATTCAACAGGAAGTGGCTCTTTGACCTTGATTATCATTTGGCATTTCTGGTAAATTTCTTTCGGAGTGCTGCAAATTACCGCACCAGCCTTTATATATTCTCCATCAGAGAAGGCTGAACCATCACCCGCGTGGGTTTCAACCAGAACTTCGTGCCCATGTAACCGCATTTGTTCAACACCTGCGGGTGTCAAGGCAACTCGGTTTTCTTTGGTTTTTATCTCTTTTAAAACGCCGACTCGCATCTTATCCTCCTTATTACTATTTTGCTAACCGTTCACGGGTTCAGAGGTTCAGGGTTCAACGATTACGGAAGTTAAAGTATTTGTAACAAAATATTTAAAATTATGGAATAAATTATATAAAATTTATGCAAATTTCTATATAATAAAAAATCCCGCGGCACAAAAGTGCACGCGGGATTTTTATTACAAAATGTCAGTTGCGGTTATTTTTTGTCGTCGTCTTTTACCTCTTCGAAATCAGCATCCACAACATCCTCGTCAGGCGTAGAAGGTCCCGGCTGTTCAGGTCCTCCTGCTGCATCATCGGCTCCGGCCTGCTGCTGATCTGCCTGGGAAGCCTTCTGATACATGGCCTCGGCCAATTTATGGGAAGCCTGCATCAACTCTTCGCTCAGGCGTTTGATCTCTGAAACATCATCCCCTTCCATAGCTTTCTTAAGAGGTTCAACGGCAGCTTCAACCTTGCCCTTTGTTTCAGCATCTACCTTGTCGCCGAGATCTTTTATGGATTTTTCCGTTGAATAGATCAGCGCATCGGCTGAGTTTCGAGCCTCAACCAGCTCCTTTTTCTTTTTATCCTCTTCGGCATGAAGCTCGGCATCCTTTATCAATGTGTCGATTTCTTCCTTGGACAAGCCGCTGGAAGCCGTTATTTGTATGGATTGCTCCTTGCCCGTTGCCATATCTTTTGCCGAAACGTTCACAATTCCGTTGGCATCGATGTCAAACGCCACCTCAATTTGCGGCACACCTCTTGGCGCAGGGGGTATCCCCACAAGTTCGAAGCGTCCCAAAGTCTTATTGCCGGTGGCCATCTCCCGCTCTCCCTGCAGCACATGAATAGAGACTGCAGGCTGGTTATCAGCAGCTGTTGAAAAAGTCTGGCTCTTTTTAGTGGGAATGGTTGTATTCTTTTCGATCAGCCGTGTCATTACACTTCCCAGAGTCTCTATACCCAGGGAAAGAGGAGTAACATCGAGAAGAAGAACATCCTTAACGTCCCCTTTCAACACACCGCCCTGAATGGCGGCACCCACGGCAACAACCTCATCCGGGTTAACCCCCTTGTGGGGTTCCTTGCCAAAAATTTTCTTGACGCGGTCCTGAACCGCAGGCATTCTCGTCATACCACCCACAAGAATCACTTCATTAATATCATTGGTGGACAGCCCTGAATCCTTAAGCGCAGTTCGACAGGGGTTTTCAAGTTTGTCCAGCAGGTTGCTGATAAGTCCTTCAAGTTTGGCCCGGGTTATTTTTATGTTAAGGTGCTTTGGACCGGCAGCATCAGCGGTAATAAATGGAAGATTAACATCCGTTTCCATGGAAGTGGACAGTTCCATTTTTGCTTTTTCAGCAGCTTCCTTCAGTCGCTGTAAGGCCATTTTATCGTTTCTTATATCAATCCCCTGGTCTTTTTTGAACTCATCTGCCAGGTAATCGATAAGCCGAAGATCGAAATCTTCGCCGCCGAGATGGGTGTCACCGTTCGTAGCTTTAACTTCGAAAACCCCTTCGCCGATTTCCAGTATGGAGACATCAAATGTACCGCCACCCAAGTCAAAGACAATAATTTTTTCTTCCTTTTTCTTGTCAAGGCCATATGCAAGTGATGCGGCAGTAGGTTCATTAATGATCCGTAACACATTAAGACCGGCGATTCTTCCGGCATCTTTGGTTGCCTGTCGCTGATTGTCATCAAAATAGGCAGGCACGGTTACCACCGCATCGGTAACTTTTTCTCCGAGATATTCTTCGGCCGTGTGTTTGATGTTTGCCAAAATAAAAGATGATATCTCCGCCGGACTATTTAACTTGCCCCGCATATTTATTCTGAGATCGCCATTTTCTGCCTGTTCAATCTTATAGGGAAGTATTTTAATATCGTCCTGTACCTCTTTGGATGAATACTTACGACCGATAAGTCTTTTTACGGCAAAAACCGTGTTCTCAGGATTGGTAATGGCTTGCCGTTTTGCGATTTGGCCAACCAATCTTTCCCCGTTGTCTGAAACGGCAACGACGGAAGGTGTCGTACGACCTCCTTCGGGATTTGTTATGACTTTTGCTTCGCTCCCTTCCATGACCGCCACACAGGAATTTGTGGTGCCCAAATCGATTCCAATGACTTTACCCATTTGCTATCCTCCTAATTTAAAATAATCTAGGTACCTTGTTCATTCTTTTTTTTCTGAGTCGAGTTTTCTTGATTTTCAGGTGCTGTTTTTTTTTTGGATACCACAACCATGGCAGGTCTGAGAAGCCTGTCGTGAATCATATATCCTTTTTGCAGCTCTTTTGAAAGGGTCATATTGACACCTTCCACCACCGAACTGTTTTCATGTTTGTCATTAATTGAAGATTCGATGGCACGGTCCAGGTTGTCAACCACAGGGAGCATTGCTTTCACAAAACTTTCATTGGCAAATTTTCTAAAATCATTCATTTCACGTGCGGAACGCTTTTTGTAATTTTCAAACTCCGCCGCCAACCTTAACAGCTGGTCATGAGTCTCCGCAGCCTCATTCTTGAGAGATTCTGCCTTTTCCTCCATCTCTTTTAGGGGATCCATGGTCTCAGTGACATCTTTTTTGTTTGAATCGTTTTTCTCACCTTTCTTGCTTTCACTGATCTTATCTTCACCGGCGGTTTTATCAGCATTCGTATGAATTTTGATTTTACTTTTTTTTGCCATCAGCCGTTGTTTTCTCCTGATTTTTCTTGAATATAGAGTCACCCGATTTTTCATAAAATACGGGCTAATACCAAAATACTAAAAAAATAAGACGATCTATGATATTGTCAAGGAAGAAAAAGGAATTTTAGATTCTAAGTTCCGGATTTAGTGATTGAATTTTATTGATTTTAAGTATGGTCGTCGAGAATGGGGGGAGCAGGTGCGGTCAATCATCAATCGTAAGTGGTAGAAATGGTTGTGCACCCTCTATCGAATTTTTTCTGAAATGTAATAAGCCAAAGGCTTGACCGGGATCGATCCACGACACAGACTGCATTACTTATCGCTGCTTCCTTCCGGACCTGACGAGGTTCGTAACCGTCTGTTGCGCGGCGGCCGATCAGATTGGCTCATAGGTTCCCAGGTTAAAACCCTTTAGAGGGGATTCAGCCCCGCATGAAGCGGATTTCGGGAAAAGGGCACCGCTAGCTCCCCGCCTAGCACAACCACAACTATGAATATAATCGATATAAAAAAAATTCAAGTTAAAAAAGAAATCGCTTCTCCTACCACAATATAGCCTACAATTCAAACTATCACATCTATATTCTGTATTTTTTATTGACATTCATTGCTTCGTATCATAATCTTTTTTCAATTATTACAAAATTAAAAATTCGTAACATTTTAGCTTTTTGAAAAAATCATCGCTTCAGGGCGAAAAAAATGAAAGGCAAATTATGATACGAAAGGCTTTGATTTTATTATTATTATCTTCTTATTTAACAATATTAGGCTGTGCCGTTTTTATCGCCGGGACAGGAGCTGGAGCAGGTGTATATACCTATGTAAACGGCGAGTTGAAAACATCTTATCAAGCAACGTTTGATGAAACGAATCGGACATGTATTGCAGTCCTAAAAAGTCTGGAAATGGAGATAACAGAAAAAACATCAGACAGTATTAAGGCAAAAATAAAAGCCAGACAAACCGACGGAACCCCGGTTACAATAAAAACTGCAATGAGAGCACCCGGAACTACCGAGGTTTCCGTCCGATCAGGCATCGTAGGAGTATGGGATAAAAAAGTTTCTGAGCTTATTCATGCCAGCATCGCACAAAGGCTACAATAATAAATTATTACGTATTGTTGAACAGACTGTTACAACCTATGGAATGCTTAAACCGGGAGATTCGGTTCTTGTCGGTGTATCCGGAGGACCTGATTCAGTCGCCCTTTTTCACCTGCTTCTCACATTCGCACCCCGCTTTTCCCTCAGGTTGGGAGTTGCACATTTAAATCATTGTCTGCGCCAGAATGATTCAGATAAGGATGCTGAATTTGTTGCATCTCTTGCCGGCAGATTTGACATACCTTTTTATATGCATAAAGCGAATGTCCGTAACTATCAGCTTAAAAACAAGCTTTCCCTGGAAGAAGCGGCCAGACGCGTTCGATATACCTTTTTAAACAAAGAGGCAGAAAAAAACCGGTTTAATAAAATCGCACTCGGTCATCATTTTGATGATAATGCAGAACTTGTATTAATGAATCTTTTTAGAGGAAGCGGTCCACTGGGCATCTCGGGTATTCCTCCGGTAAGGGACGGAAAAATTATCCGGCCGCTAATACAATCAAATCGTTCCGAAATAATCGCTTTTCTGGATCAAAATGGAATAAAATATATATCTGACGCATCTAATAGGGACACAAGATTCCTTAGGAACAGGATACGTCACGATTTAATTCCTCTGTTAAAAACATTTTACAATCCCAAAATCAGCCAAAGCCTGAACCGCCTTGCCTCAATCATCAGCGCTGAAGAAGAATGGATTGAAAATGTCATTCACCCGCTCTTCGAAAAAGCGACGATCAACATACAGGACGCACAGATTGCCCTCTCTGTTTCAATCCTGGACCAAATTCATGTGGCGGCACAAAGACGGATAATAAGAAAGGCGATTTCAAAAATAAAAGGTAATTTAAGGCGTATCGGTTTGTCCCACATAGATTCTGCCATAGACCTTGTGGAATCCGGTCCGGTTTATGGAAATGTTGATTTGCCCGATCGTATCAGAATTCGGCGAAAAGGAGACGTTCTTCTCTTCTCAAGAGAAAAAAACAACTTGCGTAATTCGGATGCACCATCCGGCAGGGCAGAAATGTTTGCTTTTGAATACCGGATAGAAAAACCCGAATCCCTATTTATAAAAGAAATCGGCGCTCATATTAAATTCACCGAAATGAACATAGAAGATCTTCCCGACTTATGCGGGCCTGGACAACATACCGGTTTTTTTGATAGGGATGAGTTAAGTTTTCCGCTGGTTTTGAGAAATTTTCGGCAGGGTGATCGTTTTACGCCACTGGGTATGACCGGAACACAAAAAATAAAAAAATTTTTCATCGACAAAAAAGTTTCCAGAAAAGAACGCATCAGATGTCCCATATTGCTTTGCCGGGAAAAAATAATCTGGGTTGCCGGTTATAGAATAGATGAATCTGTAAAAGTGACGCCCACAACCAAAAATGTGCTCTGTGTTGAACTTTCTCTTGCCTAATTAGCAATAATGATTAATATAATTCTATAACTCGTGCGCATCCATAAATGAGGATTTTTGTTCAAGATCAAGGCATGCGAAAAAAATAACCGCAGGCATATATTTGATATTCCGAGGATTATTTTTTGAGCATAACCCCAGAGAAATAGGCTCCGCATTTCACAGGGCAGGCGCAGAGATTGGGCAAAAAGGCCATTTATGGCGGACACTAACTAATCATTTTACAGGGAGTTAAGACTTTTGAATCCTTTTTATAAAAATTTGGCTTTATGGATAGTCATCACACTGATGATGATCATGCTTTATAATCTTTTCAATCAACAGCAATTAGCCGAGACAAATATAAGCTATACTGAATTTCTAACCATGGTGGATAATGGGAATATTTCCGATGTGGTTATCCAGGGGCAGGAACTCTTTCTCACGGATGTAAACCACAATCGTTTCAAGCTATATGCACCACAGGACACCGATCTTATCAAGATCCTCCGGCAAAAAGGGGTGACCATTAGCGCCAAACCGGAATCCGATTCTCCCTGGTATATGAATGTTCTGGTTTCATGGTTTCCGATGATTGTATTAATCGGCGTATGGATCTTTTTTATGCGTCAAATGCAGGCCGGAGGCGGTAAGGCCATGTCTTTTGGCAAAAGCCGGGCACGCCTGCAATCTGACCAGATGAAGAAAGTCACTTTTGAAGACGTTGCCGGAATCGATGAGGCCAAAGAAGAACTCGGTGAAATAATAGATTTTCTCAGAGAACCGAAGAAATTTACGCGTCTCGGCGGAAGGATACCCAAAGGTGTTCTTCTTATGGGATCACCCGGTACGGGAAAAACCCTTTTGGCCCGCGCGATTGCAGGTGAAGCCGACGTTCCGTTTTTTAATATCAGCGGCTCGGATTTTGTGGAAATGTTTGTCGGCGTTGGAGCGTCACGGGTTAGAGATCTGTTTGTCCAGGGTAAAAAGAATGCGCCCTGTATTATTTTCATTGATGAAATTGATGCGGTTGGAAGACACAGGGGAGCTGGACTCGGTGGCGGACATGACGAAAGAGAACAGACATTAAACCAGCTCCTGGTAGAAATGGACGGTTTTGAGTCAAACGAAGGGGTTATCCTTATTTCCGCCACAAACCGGCCTGATGTGCTCGATCCGGCTCTTTTGAGACCCGGTCGTTTTGATCGTCAGGTTGTTGTTCCCCTGCCGGATATTTTAGGCCGTGAAAAGATTCTTAAAGTTCATATGAAAAAAACGCCGGCAGCAACCGATGTAAACCTTGTCACACTGGCAAAAGGAACTCCCGGTTTTTCCGGCGCTGATCTGGAAAATCTTGTGAACGAAGCGGCGTTGCTTGGCGCTAAAAGAAATAAAGAAAAAGTTGACATGTTTGACCTGGAGGACGCCAAAGACAAGGTCTATATGGGATTGGAACGTAAATCAAAAGTCGTCAGGGAAGAAGACAGAAAAACCACGGCATATCACGAAGCAGGACATGCCCTTGTCGCCCGCTTTCTTCCCAATACGGATGCCGTCAACAAGATAACCATTATTCCGCGGGGACGTGCCGCCGGTATTACCTGGTTCTTGCCCGAAGAGAGCGATTTTAAATATAAAGATCAGCTTGAAAGTGAATTGTCGGTTGCCTTTGGCGGACGAGTGGCCGAAGAAATTATTTTTAACCGCATCAGTACCGGCGCCGCCAACGATATCAAACAGGCAACCGACATCGCCCAGAAAATGATACGAAACTGGGGTATGAGTGAAGAGTTAAGTCCGCTTTCTTTTGCCAAAGATGACGAGCATGTTTTCCTGGGACGCGAAATAGCACAGCACAGGGATTACTCTGAAGAAACGGCACGGAAAATTGACCAAGAAATAAATAATCTTATTAAAAAAGCTTACAATCGCGCAAAAAAGACCTTGAATGAAAATTTGGATATTCTTCATGCTCTGGCGGACCGTCTGCTAGAAAAAGAGACGGTTATGGGAAAGGAGCTTGATGAACTCATACTTTCCATGAAACCCGGATTTGATTTTCCATCAAAGACGTCTGTGGACGAAAAAACTGATGAAAACGTTCAGGTCGAAAATGAAGAAGATACAGCAGAAATCAAAACCGAAACCGAAAGCGAGCAACCCTCATCTTAGTTCCTTAAAATTGAATTTTGTACATTTAATGGCAAAATATTTTTACCGATACAATTTTTTTATTTTAAAATAATTGAAGATTTTCGATTGAAGATTGAATATTTAAAGAATTTTGCCATTTTTATATGGAGAGATGGAGCGAAGCGCCCAAGAAATTGTTTATTGACGATTGCCTATAGAAATTCCGATACGTTTCACTTAACAAGCACAGATGAAAACTTATAACATTGCATGGGGCAAACACAGGTTGGTTCTGGGTAAGCGTACCTGTATCGTGGGTATCTTGAATGTTACGCCGGATTCATTTTCAGATGGCGGGGAATTTTTCACATTAGATGACGCCGTGGCTCAAGGCCAAAAACTTTTTGAAGACGGGGCTGACATACTTGATATCGGCGGGGAATCCACACGTCCCTTTTCTGATGTGGTATCTGTCGAAGAAGAAATCCGGCGGGTTATACCTGTTATTGAAAACCTTGCAGCACGTATTTCTATTCCCATTTCCATTGATACAACTAAGGCCGGTGTTGCCAGAAGGGCTATTCAAGCCGGCGCCTCCATTATAAATGATGTTTCAGCATTGCGTCTTGATCGCGGCCTCGCAGATGTTGCAGCAGAATACGACGTTCCGGTAATTTTGATGCATATGCTTGGAACCCCAAAAACCATGCAGACGGATCCTGTTTATGATGATCTTATAAAAGAAATCAAAGGATTTCTAAAAAACGCCGTCGATTATGCTCAAAGCAAAGGAATCTCAAAATCAAAAATCATCATCGATCCGGGAATCGGTTTCGGGAAAACTGTTGAACATAATCTTTTATTAATTAAACACCTGTATGAATTTAAAACATTGGATGTTCCTATTCTGATCGGACTTTCCAGAAAAGCCTTTATACGAAAGATCCTTAAAGATACGACCGTTAAAGATATTAACCCCGACCTGCCTGTAGTGGAAACCGGGACTCAGGCTTCAGTTGCCGCCGCGGTTTTGAACGGCGCCCACATGGTCAGAGTCCACAATGTGGCCAATACACGGACAACCTTAAAAATCATTGATGCCATTAATAATGTGTAAAACAGTTAATGGTAAAACGGTTTGGCTTTTTGAAAATAGTGTTGCTTCAGGTATGAATACCCATAGTCACTTATCTATGTTACATTTACGGAATTTAAAACGGTCTGTTCTGTGTTTTTTACTTGTGGTTTGCTTGTTTTTCACGGGCTCCTGCTCGTCATTACAAGAAACCGTAATTTTTATTCCGGTTGATTCCGGTCAAATTCCTGCAGGACTGACAATAACCGGTCCGTCGTTAAAAGGGATAGAGATCTACGTACGCGGCCCGAAATCGTCAGTTAGAATCCTTTCTGACCTGAAGATGCGATATGTGCTTGATTTATCCGGAGTTCATACCGGCATTAACTCCATCCCCATAAAAAAAGACCGTATCATCCTTCCTGAAGGGATATCCATTGTCAAAATAAACCCAATGTTTTTGACCGTAACCATCGAAAATAAAATTAAAAAAGAGTTGCCGGTTAAAAGTTTATTTTCCGGAAAACCCGCTACAGGATTCACCGTTTCAGGCGCCGTTGCCAAACCATCATCGGTTATTCTGCAAGGACCCGAAAGCATCCTTGGCCCCATGGATAAGGTGCTGACAAAATCGATTGAGATTAAAGGGCTGTCAGAATCTTTTAAAAAAGAAGTCGCTCTGGACCTTGTTGAAGATCTTGAGATCATTTCTCCTTCGGAGATTATTTTTGCTGAAATATCCATTGAAGAAAAAATTGTTACCCAAAAATTTTCTGATATTCAGGTTGAGGGCAAAAACAGTCCGTTCAGTTACCTGATTACGCCGCCGGCAATAAATATTGAAGTTAAAGGACCTCTTAATATTATTGAAAAGCTTTATACCGAAAAATGGATTGCCGTGTATGTCGATCTTAAAGGGTTACCCCCCGGGACTTATGTTAAAAGGGCAACCATAACGTTACCTGTTAAAACCGCTCTTATTGGCGTAACACCCGAAATGTTCACCATTAAAATAAGCTCAAATCTTAATAAAAAATGATCTTGGGAGCTTGGCCCCAAAAGGAAATTCTACCTATGCTTCTTGTTATCGATATTGGAAATACCAACACGGTCATCGGTGTTTACGACGGCAGGAATCTTGTTAAGGACTGGCGGATACGAACGGAAAGACGTACAACAGAAGATGAGTTTAACATCCTTGCCTCCAATCTTTTTTCCGAAGGTAATATCAGTTCCAAAAAAATCGACAAGACGATTATCTCCTGTGTGGTCCCCCCTATGGTAACCATTCTCGATTCTTTCTGTCGCAAATACTTGGGACACGCGCCCCACTGGGTCGATGCCATGTCAGCTGGTTCAACTCTGCCGATTCGTTACAAAAATCCATCAGAAGTCGGGGCAGACAGAATCGTTAATGCGGTCGCGGCATTTCAAAAATACCAAACCAGTCTTGTTGTTATAGATTTCGGGACAGCTACAACCTTTGATGCGATTTCGGAACAGGGGGAATATCTAGGCGGCGCAATCAGTCCCGGGATCATGATTGCTTCTGAAGCCCTGTTCATGAAAGCATCCAAACTTCCCAGGGTCGAAATCTTTATTCCCCCTGAAAGCGTCATCGGCAAAGATACCGCAAGCAGTATTAAATCTGGAATTATTTTCGGATATGCAGGACTTGTGGATGGAATGGTTCGGCGCATGAAAATCGAAATGCATACAACCCCAAGAGTAATCGCAACAGGCGGTCTGGCGGAACTTATGTATCAAGTGTCAGAAACCATTGAGGTTGTTGAACCGGCCTTGACCCTGGAAGGATTACGGATTATCAGCAATAGTTTGTAAATAGCCTGTAAATCCTTTTATGCTGTTTTTCAGAAATCCTCTCTCCCTATGTTTTACCGCCTCGTCCATATGAAAAAACCCTTTAAGAAAAGGATCTTGCTTTAACAGCCGCTGCAAAGATCCGTTAAGGAAATCTTCGTCCTCAGCTTCACTGAAATGAACCATCTGATCCTCGATAATGTTTTTCCAGAACAAAAGTTGCTCACGGTGTGTTTTCAACATATCCAATGCATTTTTGTTAATGCCGAAATGTCCGTAACATATGACTGAGGGATCTTGGGCAATCAGAGCATCGATGCTCTTGATTGAGGTCTCCAGAAAAAAGCGGGGCGGTGTAGCAGGTCTAAGATAAAAGTCGTCGCCGAATATGTCGAGATAAACCCCCGCGGCCTCTCCCGCAAAAAGGTATGGACCCAAAAGGTAGCTCACATGATGCGGAGCATGCCCGGGCGTCAGGATCGGTATAACGTTATCGTCTTGATATCGGGCGGCATTGTAAAGCAAATTCCGTGAAACCGGCTTAAACGGTCCATAGGCTTGTGCCGTTTGACCGAGGGTTTTGAGACTCCCTTCCCATAGACGTGACGGATCTGCAAGGTGCTGGATGCCTTTTTCGTGACAGATAATGGGAACGTCGGGAAAAGACTCGGCCAGATCTCCCGCGCCTCCGGCGTGATCAATATGGATGTGGGTCAATAGAATGGCGTCAAGATGCCGTATCCCTAAGCCTTCTAAAGATTTCAAAAGCACGGGAACGGTGGCGGCAGGTCCTACATCCACTAAAAAGGTTTTTTTGCCTTTGTAGATCCAGGACCCTATGAACGATGTAAATCCGGGAAGATTCTGGTCAAGAGGAATAAGATAAAGTTCGGGGGCAATCTCAACTATTTTCATTTTATGCGAACGGTTACTTGTATAAGTTCAACCAGGTTATATTTTATTATCAGTTGGCGGGTGAACATAACCATTTAATGCACCAGAACTTATTAGAAAATTACCTTATTTCTATTCAAGCCCCATTTTTGCTTCAAGTTTTTTAATCTGCAAAAGGATGTCGCCCTTTTCCTTCTCACCAAGGCCTTCGTGCTGTAAGCGACGCTTGAGGTTCAACAGAATCATTTCAATACGATACTCGGCACACGTATATTCCATGGTCTTTACGTTTAAAATAGACAATTAAAAAAGTTCAGATCCTGCCGGTCTTGATCAGTGACTCCTTAAAAACACGGTAGAAGGCTTTATTGTCGGCGAGACCTCGTCTCAGGATTTTTTCAATTTCATTGATGTTTTTCAGGTTAATAATGAGGTTAACGCTCTTGTTAAAGGCCGTCATATTGTCCATGGTACGAAAGCGAGTGGTTATAAGAGCCAGGAAGATATTTCGCCGGATGGACATATTGAGACGATCCAGGTATTTGAGAACACTGTTCATATCAGGATCCCTGGTGCCGAAACTCTCGTTTAGCACCACCATGTCGAAAACATGGAATCGCATCTGCTTTAGAGTATCTTTATATGTCTGCGGCGCCGTGGTATGATATCCCATGTTATACAGAACCGTTATGATTTTTGACCGGATGGCCGGATCCGGTTCGCATAAAAGGGCCGTTTCCACGCCTTGTTCAACAAAATCAAAAGGTTTTTCCGAAGCGTCGTAAGCGCTGGAATCGACCTCCTCAATGATGGTTTTATTTCGTACAGGTTTTGGTTTGGCAGACGGGGCCGCCTTCTCTTTGGCTGACAAAGAAATATCAGCACGGGGATCAACGGTAACTTTGTTGCTACACTTGGGGCAGATTACAGAGAATGCCTGTCCCTTGGGTACTTTTTGGCTCGGAATTTGAAACTTGCTCTGACATTTTTCGCATACCACATTCATGATGCTTTCCTTTTTGGGCGTTCCGTGGACAAAGGCCAAAATGTCAGTCCACGGCTATATGGTCTTTCCGTAATCGCGATCCACCTTAAGATCCTTAATGTCCGTGGTAGATTCTCCCCGTGTGCTCTTGATTGAGTCGATTCCGCGCCCCACTATGCCTTTGCGGGAAGCATAAGCCATAGCCGTCTCCTCGGTAATGAGGCCCTTTTCGTATAACCCAATGATGGAATCGTCGAAGGTCATCATACCGAAAGCTTTTCCATCATGGATGACATCATAATAAGTTTTTCCCTCAGATTCTCCGTGCAGGATCATGTCTTTGATCCTCATGTTGGTGTGCATGATTTCAAAGGCCGCTATGCGTCCTCCTCCCACCTTGGGGAGAAGTCTTTGGCATACAATCCAACGGATTGCGTCGGCAAGTCGGGTTCGAATCTGATTTTCTTCATCAACAGGGAACATGCCGAGGATACGGTTCATTGTTTGTCCGGCATCAACGGTGTGGAGGGTGCTTAACACCAGGTGCCCGGTCTCTGCCGCACTCATGCCGATTTCCAGGGTTTCCCTGTCGCGCATTTCTCCAACCAGAATTACCTTGGGAGCCTGGCGCAGGGCTGCTCTGAGTCCATGTGCAAATGAATCAAAATCCTCTCCCATCTCACGCTGGTTGAACGTCGCCATTTTGTGTGGATGGTCATACTCCACCGGATCCTCAAGCGTGACTACGTGGACCGCTCTGAGGTTATTAATTTCGTTAAGCACTGCGGCCAAAGAGGTTGTTTTTCCGGTACCGGTAGCTCCGGTCACCAGGATAAATCCGTTCTTTTCCTCAGCCATTTTGAGAAAGGAATCAGGAATGCCCAGCTCCTGACATGTGGGAATTTTGGTTGCAAGTTTTCTCAAGACAATGGAATAGTTACCCCTCTGGGAAAAGACGTTGACTCTGAAACGAGCCTTTCCGGGAAGATCGTAGGATGAATCGCACGATCCCTCAAGCAGGAGATTTTCGGTAAGGCGCCGGTTCTGATTTAACAGGTTTAACGAAAAGATTTCGGCCTGGAACGGAGTAATCTCGTCAAAAGAGGGATTCATGTCGACTGCGGCAAGCTCTCCCGCTGTCTCAACCTGAAATGGTTTTCCTACGGTAATATTAAGATCGGAGACATTATCGTATGCATCGAGCATTCTAGATAAAATATGATCAATTTCCTGTTTCTTCAAAACAGAACCTCATAACATTGTTATGCTTCGGTGAAATCAGTGGGAGGAGTTTTCAAAAAAGGCCTGAACTTTCCCTTGTCATTTGACTTGGCATAGGCCTCATCAGCACTTATCCATCCTTTGTTCAGCATCTCCATAATGGCATCATCTAAAAGCAGCATACCGTATTTCCTCCCGGTTTGGATCATTGAGGCAATCTGGTGGGTTTTCCCTTCCCTGACCAGATTCCGGACCGCCGGCGTTGCAATCAATATTTCAAGGGCGGGGCTGCGCCCCTTTTTATCTACTCTTTTAAACAGGACCTGTGCGATAATGGCTCGAAGTCCGTCAGACAGGGTCGAACGGATCTGGTTCTGTTGATCTGCAGGGAAAACTTCGATAATGCGATCTACGGTTTTCGCCGCACTGGATGTGTGAAGCGTGCTAAAAACAAGATGTCCGGTGGATGCGGCCTCTATGGCAAGGGATATGGTCTCAAGATCTCTCATTTCACCCACAAGAATAATATCCGGATCCTCTCTCAGGGCACCCCTTAACGCTGCGCTGAACGACTTGGTATGGAGACCCACCTCACGGTGATTTACGATACAACTCTTGCTTTGGTGTACAAATTCAACGGGATCTTCGATGGTAATGATATGATCCTTACGGGTACGGTTTGCCACATCAAGTATTGAGGCCAGTGTGGTGGATTTGCCGCTTCCTGTAGGGCCTGTCACCAGAACCAGGCCCCTTGGGAGTGAGGCCAGTTTGGATAATACTGCAGGAAGACCCAGTTGTTCGGCAGTCATTATTTGCTCAGGAATTTGTCTGAAAACCGCCGCCACCCCATTTTTTTGCATAAAGAAATTTGACCGGTACCTGGCAATACCGAGTATGTCATAGCCGAAATCAATATCTCCTGTTTCCTCAAACTCCTTTACCTTATGTTCGGGCGCTATTTCATAGAGCATGGTTTTGAGTTCATCATTTTCCAGGACCTTATATTTGATCCTTTCCATTTCACCCCGTATCCTTAGCACCGGCGCCTGTCCCGCCACAAGATGAAGATCTGAAGCACCCTGTTCATTCATCAATTTAAAAAACGCATCTATTTTTGCCATGCTATACTCCCAATCTATTTAAATCGCTTGCCACACCGTTTAACAGTTTCAAAAACCTACGGGGTTACGATTGCTTAAACAATTTCAACTTGGCATCTTCCTCCTCACGATTTCCGGCCTCCTCCTTCCCTATTTCAAGGAGTTTGGTGTGGCTTTCGATAATTGATCGGATCTGGACCTCGATCTGCATGCGTTGCCGTTTTAGTTCTGTAATATCTTCATGAAGTTGAGCAAGCCGGTTCTGCGCTCTACTAAGCATTTTTTCCGCATTCACTTCGGCATCCGCAATGACTAATTCGGCCGATTTGCGGGCATTTTGCTTCATCTGGTCCAATACTTTCTGAGAATTGAGCATTACCCGCTTAAACGTCTCTTCACGTCCTTTGTATCCCTGGCTTTCAATTTTAAGCCGGTTAATTTCTTCACGCAAATTTTTGTTTTCTCTTTGCAATGATTCGAAGGAATCCGCCATCTGTTCAAGAAATGCATCCACTTCCCGGACGTCGAAGCCTCTAAACCTGGTCTTGAATTGTTTTTGCTGAATATCAAGGGAGGTAATTGTCATGATGTGTCGCCTTTGGTTATGGGTTACATTAAAGTTGCGGACAATCTAAAAAGGCTGGTTACAACAAAATTTTGAAGAAAAATGATGCCCAAAATAACAATAATTGGAGAAAAGTCTATGCCGCCAAAATCAAAGGGTAATTTTCTACGGATGCGATACAGTACGGGTTCCGTAACATTGTGAATAAAACGAACGATTGGATTGTAAGGATCTGGATTCACCCAGGAAAGAACGGCCCGCGCTATAACAATCCACATGTAAAAGTGAAGAACATAGTTGAGAACTACTGCAACAGCCTTTAATAAATTACCAATGATAAACATATAAACAATGATCTTTCGGTTTTTGTGTTATTTTTTTAATCAATCGATTTACTACTCTGAAAATTAATTATATATTGATAATAAGTCAAGATATTTCACGCAAAATCATTGACATAGTAAACATTCAAAGGATAAAAATGCATTTTATGCATTTTTATTGATAATTCAACCGTTAAAATCCATCCGGTTTTTAACCAATTGATATGCAAAAAAAATAATTGTATTATTAAACGTCATTAAGGGGGAATAAAATTCATGTTGAAAAACAAAAAGATCAGCCTAATCGGAACAGGAAACATGGGAGAAGCTCTTTTAAGCGGGCTCATTTCTTCGGGGTCATCCGATCCCAAAAATATTATTTGCACGGATGTTCGTGAAAATAGGCTAAAATCCATCCAAGAAAAATACGGCGTCCATACCACAGCAGATAACATCAAAGCGGTAGAAGCTTCAGAAATTATTATCTATGCGGTCAAACCTCAGATCATTGCGTCAGTGTTGAGGGAAACAGCAGCCTGTCTGGACATGTCCAAGCTCATCATCTCTATTGCCGCCGGTGTTCCTCTGGTTGCGATAGCGTCGTGTCTTAATAAAGAATTGCGTCTTATTCGAGTTATGCCCAATATCGCAGCCTTCGTTAAGGAGAGTGCTTCGGTTATCGCGGCCGGAGGTAAAGCCACCAAAGAAGACATCAAACTGTCTCTGGCTATATTCGATTCCATGGGGAAAAGCATTTTTCTTAAAGAAAATATTCTTATGGATGCAATTACCGGCTTAAGCGGCAGCGGGCCTGCCTATATCTTTTTAATTGTCGATGCCATGGCTGATGCCGGAGTAAAGGTGGGTCTATCAAGGGAAGATGCTCTTTTTCTTTCATCTCAAACGGTTTTAGGCGCAGCAAAATTATTGATTGAAACAAAAGAACATCCCGGTAGGTTAAAGGACATGGTTACCTCTCCCGGTGGAACAGCTATCGCCGGCATTCATTCTTTGGAAAAAGGCGGACTTCGAACTACGCTTATTAACGCCGTGGAAGTCGCTACAAAACGATCCAAAGAGCTGGGTGAAATTATGATCAAAAATTTTTCAAATGAACAATAGATCAATATAAGATAAGAGGTTGACATCATGGCAGAATATAAAATGGAATCGCTCAAGACATTTAATTATGATCGGCCGGTTATTGAAAAGGGGTATACAAACCAGACCCTTTGTATAGATATTTCTGATGGTGTCATTTCCATTAAGCCGGTTACTGAAAAAATGAAAAACGTCTTTATCGGCGGCAAAGGTTTTGATCTCTGGCTTCTATGGAATGCTGTCCACGGCACAACAAAATGGAATGATCCTGAAAACGCAATATGTATCGCGTCCGGTCCTATGGGCGGGACACCCGTATATCCCGGTTCCGGCAAAAGTATTGTCACCACCATCTCGCCGTTAACAGGATCCGTAATAGACTCTAATGTGGGAGGTTATTTTGGCCCTTATCTTAAGTTCTCCGGATTTGATGCTTTGGAAGTTACGGGAAAAACATCAAAAGATGTTGTAATTTTTATTGATGGCATCGATGAGAAGGTTCAGATCTTTACGACGTCGGGACTGCCGGATGATTCCTACACGCTTTCTGCGATATTGACCGAACATTTCGCCAAGGGGAAGCCGCGTAATATTTCTGTAGTTTCTACAGGAGCCGGCGCCAAAAACACCCGGATGGGATGCCTGAACTTTACCTGGTATGATCTCAAACGAAAGCGAGCCAGATATAAACAGGCGGGACGCGGAGGGATCGGTGGTGTTTTTGCTGATAAGGGCATCAAAGCCATTGTGGCGCGCTGGGATACGGTCACAACCAAGACAAACAATCCTGCAAATGCCAATACATTAAAAGAAGTCGGGAGAAAACACTCCAAAGAAGTTGTGGAACTTGATCCCAAACAAAACCAGATGGCACAAATCGGAACCACCCACCTGGTTCCGATTATGAATGACTTTGATCTGCTGCCCACCCATAATTTTCAGTACGGGCGACATGCAGAGGCAGACAACATCGGCCAGGAAGTTTTCAGACGCATGTTTGATCCCGGCTATGATGGGTGTTGGATGGGATGTACCCTTGCCTGCTCACATGGTGTCAAAGACTTTGTTCCTCTCACGGGTCCATACAAAGGGACCAAAGTTTTTGTAGATGGACCCGAATATGAAACCATCGCCGGCTGTGGCTCAAACCTGGGCATTTTCGACCCGCATACGATTATTGAAATGAATTTTTACTGTGACACCTACGGGCTGGATACCATCTCAGTAGGCACCTCCACGGCCTTTGCCATGGAGTGCTTTGAGATGGGCCTGATAAACCAAACCCATACCCACGGAATGAACCTTTCATTCGGCAATCGGCTGGCCGCACTGGAGGTTGTTCATCAAATGGCCCGGGGAGAGAGTTTTGGACAAATTATCGGCAGCGGAGTTCGCCAAATGAAAATAATTTTTTCCAGAGACTATGGCGCCGACCCCGATCTTATGCAGGACATCGGTATGGAGGCAAAGGGCCTGGAGTTCTCCGAGTATATGACCAAAGAATCACTTGCCCAGCAGGGGGGGTACGGTCTTGCGCTGAAAGGCCCGCAGCACGACGAGGCATGGTTGATCTTTCTTGATATGGTGCATAATTTTATGCCGACTTTTGAACAGAAAGCAGAGGCGCTGCACTGGTTTCCCATGTTCCGAACATGGTTTGGTTTATGCGGACTGTGCAAACTCCCCTGGAATGATGTTGTCCCTGAAGATAATAAGAACATGCCGGAGCCTGCGAAGGTTATGAAACACGTAGAGTGGTATGCAGATTATTATACCGCGGTTACCGGGAGGCAGACAACCCCTGACGGCCTTATCCGAATGAGTGAAGCGGTTTACAATTTCCAGCGTATTTTCAACCTTAAAATGGGTTTTGGGCAACGGGAACATGATAATATTCCCTATCGTGCGATGGGGCCGGTAAAAGCCGTTGAATACGAATCACGGGCCGAGCGTTACGACAAACAGCTTGTTGAAAAGCATAACGTCGATATCACCGGAAAGACTACGGAAGAAAAAATAGTGATGTTACGTAAGTTTCGCGAAACGCTTTATGAAAAATTAAAAGATGCGGTATATAAACGCAGAGGATGGACCAACAACGGAATTCCGACGGTTGAAACCGTAACGCGGCTGGGTATCGATTTCCCCGAAGTTCTGGAATTGCTCAGAGCCCACGGTGTTGAAGGATGATCAAGATAAACGGAAAAGAGCATTCCTGGTACGAGGGAATGACCATTAAAGATCTTCTCAAAAATCTTAACAATGCCCATCTTTATGCGGTGGTGCGTATCAATGAGAAACACATCTCTATGCCTTATTTTGAAAAAACCCTGGTTCCCGATAACTCAGAAGTGTTTTTGATACCCATGATTGCAGGGGGGTAACCAAGGAAAAACATGTTTTCCGAAGCAGTCTCATTTCCTGCAGCCTTTCTTGCGGGATTTCTCTCTTTTTTATCCCCGTGTGTGCTACCGCTCATACCCGCATATTTTACCTTTATTACGGGTTTTTCCCTGGAAGAATTGACCGAAAACCGTAATTCGGAAATAAGGAAAAAAGTTGTTTTTTCAACCGTTTCGTTTGTCTGCGGATTTTCCCTGGTCTTCATCCTCATGGGCGCATCCGCTTCTTATCTCGGGGGCTTAATTTATAACTATCGGGAAATCATAAGGATTATCGGCGGTATGTTGATTATCCTTATGGGTGTCCATTTAACCGGTATCATCCGTATTCCCGGTCTGGATGTTGAAAAACGGATTCATATGGAAAAAAAGCCCTTACATTTTTTAGGAGTTTTTATCATCGGCATGGCGTTTGGCGCCGGCTGGAGTCCTTGTATAGGTCCTTTACTGGGATCGATTCTTATCATTGCCGGCAGTCAAGAAACGGTCCGGCAAGGGATTGTGCTTCTTGCCATTTATTCGGCCGGACTGGCCTTGCCTTTTATTATCCTGTCCGTTTTTATCCATCTCCTCCTGATGGTTATTAAAAAGGCTTCCCGTTTCTTACAATATGTCAACGCGGCCGCGGGTATCCTGCTGATTATTGCGGGGCTGATTCTTGTGACGAATAAGCTGTATGTGTTGATCGGCTGACCTGAATTGTCATGAAAAAGTTATCTATTTTGAAAACCGGCGGGAATATCTTTTGATCAGGCGGATTGTTGTGGAAATAATAACAGCTCCGCTCATCAGAACAAGAAGGACAGGCACCCAAACATACTCATGATACGCTATGTTTTCGCGTGTAGCCGAAATACCCGCAAAACCAAATAAGAACACAAGGACCATAAAAAAAATTACAATATAACATGCCGATTCAGAGTCATACCAGGGAACGATTACTTTTCTAAATAGAGGATTTTGATCGATACGCATGATTGTACGAGTTTAAAGCGTTAGTCCGGGTCAGATATTATTATCCGCATTTGGTAAAACCGCAGAAATGACACATCATACAGCCCTCTTCAAAACTGACGGTATTCCCGCATTCCGGACAGGTTTCTCCAAGGAGGCTGTTGCCGTATCCGTGCTTTTTATAAGATCCGTCTTTCAAATACCTTTTCTCAAGGACTCTGCCAATGGCATCCGGTATTGACAAAACCAGGCCTCCTTTTTGAAAAACAGGATGCTCCCCGCCGATACCTTTTAGTTGTTCTACAACTTTTTCTACCCGAACTCCGGATCTGAAGGCCAGCGAAACCAGCCTGCCGATGGCTTCGGTCTTTGCTGTGGTGGACCGCCCGGATTTACCGATGGTGGCAAACACCTCAAAAGGATGTCCGTCCAATTCGGTTACTGTAACATAAAGCTGGCCCATTCCCGTATTCATTTTGGAAGTGAACCCTTCAAGTATTTCCGGACGTTCTTTGACCGTGGTATTCGAGGTGTCGCCAATCTTGTCCGCTCCGGCAACCGAAAGCACCTGATTTTCCTTACTTCCATCCCTGTATATGGTAACGCCTTTGCAACCTAGCTCGTAAGCCAGATTATAAATCTTTAATACATCGTCCACGGTGGCATCACTGGGCAGGTTGACCGTCTTAGAAACCGCATTATCGGTGTGGTTCTGAAAAGCGGCCTGCATCCGGATATGGCATTCAGGAGATATATCATGGGCCGTTACAAAGACCTTGCGAATATCCTCCGGTATTTCGTCAATATGCTGAATACCCCCTTCAAGGGCAATGGTATCCATCAACTCAGTGCTATAAAACCCTTTTTCTCTCGCCACTTTTTCAAAATATTGATTTACTTCTAATAATTTGTCATTATCCATAACGTTTCTAACAAAACTCAAGGCAAAAAGCGGTTCCACGCCGCTGGAACAGTTCGCAATTATACTCAATGTGCCGGTCGGTGCAATGGTGGTTGTGGAGGCATTTCGATAGGTACATCCTTTCCGGTTACTAAAAATGCTCTTATCAAAATTTTCAAAAACCCCTCTTTTTTCAGCCAGACATTTTGAGGCTTCGTGGGATTCTTTTTGAATGAAACCCATCACTTCTTCGGCCAGTTCAAAGGCCCTTTCCGAGTTATAAGGAATTTTCAACTGATAAAGCAAATCTGCAAAACCCATAACCCCTAACCCAATTTTACGGTTACCTCTAACCATTTCGCCGATTTCAGCAAGGGGGTATTTGGACATATCAATCGTATTGTCCAAAAAGCGGACACTCCAAAATACAACATCCTTTAAGACCTCGTAGTCGACGGCCGGTTCTCCGTCGGTATACGTAACAAATTTGGCCAGATTAATAGAGCCCAAGTTGCATGCTTCCATTGGAAGCAACGGTTGTTCTCCACAAGGATTGGTGCTCTCTATTTCTCCCAATGCAGGGGTTGGATTATCCCTGTTAAGTTTGTCTAAAAATACGACGCCGGGATCTCCGTTTTTCCAGGCCTGCTCCACCAACGCCTGGTAAGTTTCTGCGGCATTCAACTCTCCGACCTTTTTGTTTTCACGGGGGTCTATCAGGTCGTAGTTACTCTCTTTTGCAACCGCTTTCATGAACACATTCGTGACACCCACCGAAATATTAAAGTTGTTCAATTCGTTATTATTTTTCTTGCTGTAAATAAAATCCATGACATCCGGATGATCTACCTTTAAAATGGCCATGTTGGCCCCTCGGCGGGTTCCTCCCTGTTTAACCTGTTCTGTTGCCGTGTTAAAGATTTTCATAAACGAAACCGGTCCGGAGGCAATTCCGCCGGTTGTTCCCACCCTGCTGTCTTTGGGTCGCAGACGTGAAAAGGAAAACCCCGTACCTCCGCCCGATTTATGGATAATGGCGGCATTTTTTAAAGAATCAAAAATCCCGTCAATACTGTCCTCAATGGGAAGAACAAAACAAGCCGCCAGTTGACCCAGCCTACGTCCCGCATTCATCAGCGTCGGTGAATTTGGCAGAAATTTAAGCTCAGTCATCATATTGTAAAAAATGTTTTCCATTTTTTCCACATCGGCATCGCTACCATAGTTTTTTTCGGCCTTTGCGATGTGCCGGGCCACCCTTTTGAACATTCTTTCGGAAGTTTCGATGACCCTTCCCTTGTTGTCCTTTTTAAGATATCTTCTTTTCAATACATTTCTTGCATTTTCTGAAAGTTTCAGACCATTTTTTATAAACATGGACTTATCCAGACAAATGGGCGAGATATTTTTGAGTCCGTATTCCAGCAATTTGGTCTGAATAATTTTATCTATGACCGGCATGGTAATGGTATGATTTTTCATACTGTCGATTTCTTCTCTCAGAAATCGGCTGATATCCATGGCCTGGTTGGTTTCAATGGGGTTTTCTTTAGTAAGACTGTCTGAAAACAAATGATCATCCCACTTGTAGCTCGTTAAATCGAAAGTTCCCTGTTCCGTAACTAAAATTTTACCTTTTAAACCCATTGCCCTTCTCCTGTGTGGTTATTATCAGAATCTTGTGGAAGTTATCTTGATCAATACCATTTGTATAAAAAATGCAAATAAATTGTTTTG
>JAFDEW010000487.1 GCA_019310125.1 Deltaproteobacteria bacterium
TCAGGGTTGCCGTCTCCCGGAAATTTAAGTCAAACAGCTCGGACCGAGCCCCGGGGTGCGCATGCCCGTCCGAATCCCCCCAGACCATCTTTTGAACCAGCCGGAGCATATAGGCCGCTGCCAGGATGGCTCCCACCACGGCAAACCCGCCCACTATCTTGTACTTGGTAAAGCAGGCAATCAGCACCAGCAATTCTCCGACAAAGCTGTTGGTTCCGGGAAATGCCAGCGACGACAGGGAGAAAATCACCAGAAAGCTCACATATATGGGCATCATGATCCCCAAGGCGGAATTATCTGAAATCTCTCTGCTGTGGGTCCGCTCATAGATCATCCCCACAAGGATAAACAGAGCCCCCGTGGTGATGCCGTGGTTTACCATCTGCAAAATAGCGCCTTTGATTCCCACATTGTTGAGAAGAAAAATTCCCAGGGTGACAAAACCCATATGGCTCACGCTGGAGTAAGCAATCAGCCGTTTGACATCGCTCTGGCCCAGGGCAAGATAACCGCCGAAAATAATCGACATTATGGAAACTGCAATCAAATAGGGCATGCAGTAAACCGTGGCCGCCGGCGCCATGGGAAGGCAGAACCGCAAAAACCCGTAACCGCCCATTTTAAGCAGGATACTTGCCAGAATAACGCTTCCCGCCGTGGGCGCTTCCACGTGAGCTGCGGGCAGCCAGGTATGCACGGGGAACATGGGAACCTTTATTGCAAAGGCCAGGGTAAACGCCAAAAAGATCCATATCTGGTAACTAAAACTATATTGATGTGTCATTAACTCCGGGATAAAAAAGGTGCCGGTCGTCACGTAAAGCGCGATGATGGCCACAAACAGAAATATGCTTCCGATCAAAGTGTATAGAAAAAATTTAATGGAGGCATAGTCTTTGCGCGGTCCGCCCCATACGGCAATAATCAGGTACATGGGAACCAGCATGGCCTCCCAGAAAATGAAAAACAGAACCATGTTGAGACTGATAAAAACCCCGATCATGGATGCTTCAATAAAAAGCAAAACGAATATGAACTCTTTAAATCGCTCCTTTATGTAACTCCATGAGCAAAGTATGCACAACGGCATCACCAGAGTGGTGAGAAGCACCAGCAAAACGCTGATGCCGTCCACACCTAATACATAGCCGATATCTAAAAATGGAATCCAGTCCATAGACTCGGCAAACTGATATTTTGCCGTTGTCAGATCAAAAGAAAAAAACAGGGGCAATGACAGCACCGCGGTGACAACCATCACCAGCAAGCCCCAGATTTTCAGGTTCCGGTCCCCCCGTATCCCAAGGGTTATAACTGCCCCGAACAACGGAACCGCCACCAGAACCGTCAGAATAGGATACCATAAGGTATTATAGATCAAATATTGTTCCATACACGAGTTGTCCTCGATCTACGAAAATTTACGCCTTATACCAATAACACCAAAATTAATACGATAAAGGTTATGGCCACGGCACCGCCGATATAATGTTGTATCTTCCCGGTCATGAGCGTCCTGAGCCGGTCGCCGCCCTTAACCACCCCCCGTGCGGAGCCGTCGATCACCCAGTCGATGCCTTCCCAGTCAAACCAGGATAAGGCCTTGGCAATAGCCAGCGTAATTCTGAACCCCACGGTCCGGTAAACTTGGTTTGCCCAGTTATTGACCGCATCAACCGGCCGGGAAGCGATCCACATAAACACTCCGGCGCCCTTGCGGTAGAACCAGTCAATATCAAGGTTCATTTTGGGTGCGGGTTTGAGTTTTTTAACCATGATGTAAAAGCCCAGGCCGGTAAATCCCATAAGTTGCAAAGTCTCCGAAAGATGGTAAGCCGTATAGGGATGATATGAAACCGGGAAAGGAAGCATTTTGTAAAGATATTCGGGATAAACTCCCATAAAAAAGCACATAAAAGCGGCAATGGCCATTCCCAGGTTCATATTCCACGGTGCCTCTTTGGCCGGAACCCCGGAATCTTTTCCGAACCAGATAAAATACGGAAGTTTGATGCCCACGGACAGAAATGTCCCCACGGAA
>JAFDEW010000144.1 GCA_019310125.1 Deltaproteobacteria bacterium
CCGTCGATATCAATAACATTGTACCGCGATCGGAAAAATTCGGTCACCTTTTTAACAACGGCGAACTTTTTATCATCCGGGCATTCAACACGTATCTCGGGTGTGGAAAATGTTTTGGGAACATCAGATAAAAGTTCGGATATTCTCTTTCCGGTTTGGGTTAATATTTCGAGGAGCCTGCACGACGCATAGGTGGCATCGTCAAAACCGAAATATCGATCGGCGAAAAACATGTGACCGCTCATCTCACCGGCCAGCTCAGCCTTTTCTTGTTTCATTTTCTTTTTAATCAAAGAATGTCCGGTTTTCCACATAATGGCCCGGCCGCCGTGTTTTTCAATATCATCATACATGGTCTTTGAACATTTTACTTCGGATATGAATGTGGCACCGGGTTTTCTCGAAAGGATCTCCCGGGCGAATATGATCATGAGCTGGTCACCGAATATAAGGTTCCCTTCCTCATCCACAACGCCGATTCGATCCCCGTCCCCGTCATAACCAATGCCCACATCCAATCCCTTTTCCTTTACCATGGCGACGAGGTCCCGCATGTTCTTTGCCACCGTGGGATCGGCTTCGTGGTTTGGGAACGTGCCGTCCATGTCACAATAAATATCGTAAACTTCGCAGTTAAGGTTCTTTAATATGGGTACGGCAACCACTCCTGCAGTACCGTTACCCGCATCTACGCCCACCTTGATGGGACCGGCCATGGTTATATTGTTTATTAAAAATTCCTTATAGGGCGTGACAGCGTCTGCCGTAGAAACAGAACCTTTGCCCTGCACAAATGATTTTCCGGTAATAATACCGAGGATTTTCTGAATATCCTGGCCATGGATCGAATCCAAATCCATACAGAGTTTAAAACCGTTATACTCGCCGGGATTATGGCTGGCGGTAACCATTACCCCTCCTTGCCGGTCAAAATGCTGGATTGAGAAATAGAAAACCGGGGTGGGGCAAATCCCGATGTCGATCACGTCACACCCGGTTGACCGCAGGCCCTCAATGATCTTTTCGGAATATAGATCGGAAGTCAAACGGCAATCACGGCCCACGGTTAGCTGTGAGCGACCATGATTTTTAAGAAAAGTCCCGACACCTTTTCCAATCAGCATGACATCATTTTCTGTCATGTCCTTTCCCGCAATTCCCCTGATGTCGTATTCTCTGAACATTTCCGGATTCATAATAGTCTCCTTTGCTACGATGTTTAAGGATTTCCCTCGTTACTGGCTTGACACACAAGCATCCTATATTTATACTCACTTGACTATGATTTAACAAGACAATTTTGACGGCAACGTAAAAAGTCCAATTTCTGCGTTGCACTTCATTTCGTGTTCACTGCGGCGTACATAAGTACGCCTCATTCCACGAAATTCGCGACGCCTTGAACTTGAACTTTTTACGTTGCCGTCTCAATTTTGACTTTGTACGATGTAGTTGATGATTATTCATGGAGCGGTTGAATTAAAAAAAACTTCCCGATTTTTTATTTACTTTGAGATGCAGGAATGACGCGAGAATATTCTATTGAGACATGCAAGACCCTTGGGGCAAGATTTCGTGACGCGAAGTTGCACCGGCCCATGCGCGTGGTGCGCTATGATGCGGGCAGCGAGCTTGTTTATGACGTAACCGAGGTAGCCGGTACACATACGGCGAGAATTCGTGTGGTTGTTGAGAAATTTGTGGGGGGCGGATTTGCCGGACAGGTCTATCGGGTAAAGGTCACGGAGATCCATGAGCCGGATGGGGCGATAAAAGGAATTGAGGTGGGCGGCATTTATGCGATGAAAATTCTTATTCCGCCGACCACCTTTTCCCGGCTGTTTCGCAATGCCATTTATTGGATGGGGTTTCAAGGACCGTTTCAGCTTCAGGTGAATCCGGTTGCCGCAAGAGCCGGGGCGTTATGGCAAAAATTTATTCGGCGCGGAGCTAAGGTCCGATTGGGGGATGAAAGATCGGTTGTGGATATTCATGCAACTTTTGTGGACCATACACTGGGGAGTTGCGGTGAGTTCAGTGAGTGGGTAGACGGGAGAACCTGGCGCCTGGAGGTTGATGACCATCTGGATTTATTGAGAAAATGGCGCAAGGGCAGGGACGTTGAGATCGCCCGGCTGGGTTCACCGGAATACCGGGCCAAGTATGAATTTATGCATGAATTTGTTGCGCTGCTCCATGACATGGGAGGGCATGAGTTTGCCAGACAATATGAGTGGTCCACGGCCAAAAGTCAGCCAAACTGCCTGAAACGAGAAGGTACGGATAATGACACTTCCGGCGGGTTGGTGGCGGTTGATTTTCGGGCCGGTCTTGCCCTGCTCATGTTTCTCCCCATGAGCCCCGGGGATTTTAAACTTATTGTCAAGGGACTCGGGCGGGGAAGCCTGGTACAATTTGATCGGGGCAGCATCAGCCAACTTGAACGATTTATTGAAGCGCATCCCAACGACTTTGCGGATATGCGTGACCTGCTGGATGAGCTCAAAGCATGTGAGCGGATTTACAGAGACTCGGTGCCGGATATCACCCATAACTTCGCTCGGTTGTTTTACAGCAGGCGGCTGTGGTCGACCCTATTTGACAGCGCGGTGAATGGATGGAAGGTTCGAAATGTTGTCGACGATTCGCAGGCAAAAAAGCTAAGACTTAGCAAGAGTTTGTCGGTGTGGTTTTATTTGATGGGGCTCATTCCATTTTACGGCATGTCTTTCCAGCGAATGTGGGGACATGCGGACTGGCGAAACCATTATAAAAGCATGGCAACGAGTTGGGATTATTTAAGAAGAGCTTTTAGGGGGAGGGCCGCTGAAAAAACCATTGTCTGGCACAGAGCGGAAAGAATCGATAAAGCCCGCGCCGTGAGTATAACTGAATCAGGGTGGCGTTTTATGGGGCATCTGCCATTATCCATACTCCCTGTGGTGCTGCACCGGTTACTAACGGATTGGGACTATGCCAAGGAGCGGCTGTTTTATATGGTTGTTCGGCCGGTTCGGTTGTATTTTGATCCGGAGCTGCGCAAGCAATGGCTCTATGAGATGGTAAACGATGGGCAGAAAAAGCATATTCTAAGTAAAGAGGATGCCGGGATTATTCTTTCACAGGTTGATGAGCCGTTTATACAGAAGTATTTAAAAAGCCTGGCCGTGCATATCTGTACCTGAAATGCCGCGAGCACAGGCATGGGGGATCGGACTTGGAATTATCGCATTGTTTCAGGTGGTACCGATTTCTCCGGGTTCTCTGGTTCGGGGGATTTATGTGGTGTATCTGGTCATCCGGGAGCGCAATTTCAAAGACTATAATATCGCCGTGTTTTTAGGGTTTTTTAAGTACATCGGATATTTGGCCTTTCCCATCCAGATGGCATATCGTTACCCGGTGTTGGCTCGATTTATGGCCGGGCATTGGGCCAATGAATCGGTGCACATTGTTCCGGTGTTTGGTGAAAGCGGGGCGCTTTTAGAGCATTGGGTCTTCCGTTTATTCTACAATTTGCCGTTGACCATACGGCGTCGTATTCAAAAGCGTAGTTTGCTG
This sequence comes from Deltaproteobacteria bacterium, assembly GCA_019310125.1. Classification (GTDB taxonomy): domain Bacteria; phylum Desulfobacterota; class Desulfobacteria; order Desulfobacterales; family UBA11574; genus S5133MH16. Next base: position 3,562 of record JAFDEW010000144.1, read on the forward strand.
CGAGCATCCATGGCAAAGCGATACTGGCATGTCCCTTTGTGCGCTGTTGCGGCAACCGGAATATTTGGAATTGCAGATGTTATTTACCTTGGCAATGTTGGAAATCTCCCTGATTTGAGGACTATTTGGTGGCTTTGGATATGTGTACCCATGCTTTGTGGTGCGATGGTGACCTTGGGATGTGGTGGGGCAACTTTGGCCAAGCGATTTGTGGGGGCGGCCATTTGCGGCGCCGCCATGGGTGTGTTCTCTACGACAGTATCCGCAATTCTCGGCCACAGTAGTGGAATTTTGATTGGTGAGATTGCAACAAACGGTGTGTGGCGAATATTTGTGTTTTCAATTTTTTCAGTATTTGGAGCGATACTTACCGAGCTGAAGTTGCCGGATCCGGATTTGTAGTCATTTAAGTTTATTTTGCCCTGAAAAACCTGGTCCTTCCCCGCAATACGGGATTTTCGATGGGCCATGCCTGCCCCGCTTTGCGGGAGTAAGAGATATATGGCTCTGCCTTGGATTTTGTGTCTAAAATCACAAATTCCAAGCACCAAATTCCAAATAAATCTCAAATTCCAATATTCAACACGCGGCGCAAGCGCCTGCGCTGCGCGTGACCAAAACCTTTCAGGACCAGACATTGTTTGGAATTTCGAATTTTGGTCATTGGAAATTGTTTGATATTTGTGATTTGATATTTGTAATTTCTGAACTTCAAACAAAGCAAATCCCCTCCGGGGATAAAACAAAGCCTGGTCATTTGGGCTAGGATTCTTTACTTCTAAAATTCCGACGGCATCATAAGGCAGAAAGGAAAACCCAGACCATGAGCAAAATCATGCAATTAACCGTGCGGGTTCGTCCGTATTATAAAAAGAGTCTGAAGGCTCATTATCCCTCGATTGGCGGGAACCTGAGTTATCTTAATGAAGCGTGGATAGAGGAAGGCCCCTCTCTTTTTGACATTGTGGGAAAACTGGACAAACTCCTCTATGATCTGGAAGGAAATCCGCCCTTCAGAAAGATTCTTCTTAAACACCAGGATAAACTCCGTAAGCTTCATAATGAGGTTGAGGAGCACATTGCCGATTGGAACCTGGCCAAAGCCGATCAGGCATTGTATCAGATCGAGGACGTTTTTGATCAAATTGAATGGGAATTGGGGAGTTAGATCAAATAATGAGACCTTTGAAAAATGCTCAATTTTGTTCAAGGCCAAGGAAGGTGAAAATTTTAACCACAGGAATACATTGAGTATTTTGAGGATTAAAATTTGAACCTGACGCCGGGATTGGGCAAAAGAGGGCGTTTTTCAAAGGTCTCACGTTTATCCTTTAACCACAGCCATAGGCCTGAGTTTCGCCACCTTTTTTGAAATTCCGGCCTCATGAACCACCTCCACCACCTGGGAAATATCTTTGTAGGCCTCGGGCATCTCTTCAGCCAGGGTGGATCTTCCGGTCCATTTGACCAGAATCCCCTTGTCTTCAAGCTCCCGTTGTAGGGCCCGTCCTTTACTGGCCTTTTTAGCGGCTTTTCGGCTTAGAACACGCCCGGCGCCGTGACAGGTGGAACCGAATGTTTCTTGCATGGCCTTTTCCGTACCCGCTAGCACGTATGAAGCCGTACCCATATCTCCGGGTATAATTACCGGCTGTCCCACAGGGCGATATTGATCACACAGCGCCTCATGTCCGGCCGGAAAAGATCGGGTTGCGCCTTTTCGGTGAACACAGACCGTGTGTTTTTTTCCATCGATAACATGAACTTCTTTTTTTGCGATGTTGTGGCATACGTCATAAAGCAGTTTCATGTTAAGGTCCCTGGGACTGATACCGAGGACTCTATTAAATATCTCACGGGAATGGTGCATTAAAATCTGCCGGTTGGTCCAGGCATAATTTGCGGCACAGGCCATGGCATTATAATAGCGCATCCCTTCTTTGGATTGAATCCTGGCGCAGGCAAGCTGTCGATCCGGAAGATCAAATCCCAGCTTTTTTACATGCTTTGTCATAAACGCCAGAAAATCATCGCAAATCTGATACCCTAAACCTCGGGAGCCGGTATGGAGCATGAGTGTGACCTGTCCTTCAAAAAGCCCGAATGCTTGGGCCGCCCGTGTATCATAAACCGCTTCTACCACGCCGATTTCAAGAAAATGATTTCCTGAACCCAGGGTTCCGAGCTGATTAAGCCCCCTTTGCAGGGCTCTTTGACTGATCACGTCGGGGTCGGCATTCGGCATACATCCGCCATCTTCCGTATGTTCTAAATCCAGCGCGTCTCCGAGCCCCCGGCTGACCGCCCACCGGCTGCCCATTTGAAGAACCTTTTTTTCTTCGGCTACGGAAAGTTTGATAGAACCTTTTGAGCCCACACCGGCAGGAATGCCCTGAAAAAGGGCATTTACAAGATTTTCGAGTTTTGGACGCACTTCTTTTTCCACGAGGGAGGTTGTTGCCAGGCGTACCCCGCAGTTAATGTCATATCCCACTCCGCCCGGAGATATGATGCCCGATTCCCAGTCAAAGGCCGCAACCCCGCCGATGGGAAACCCATACCCCCAGTGCATGTCCGGCATGGCAAGGGATGCTTTTAAAATGCCCGGAAGGGTTGCAACGTTCGCCACCTGTTTTAACGGTTCTTTCTGCTTATCCGCGTTGAGCATGGATTCAGTTGCGTAAATAATCCCCGGAACGCGCATATTTCCGGTTTTGACCAATTCCCACCGGTATTTGTCTATTTTTTTAATTTCCATGGCTTTTTTCCATGTTTATATTCAAAGTTTCATCTAAATTTATTCTAACGTGAAGGGAAAAGAGTGTCAAGCTGACAAAATAACCCGCCAGGGTAAATGCATTTGAATGCCAATAAAGTGAGAACGCTCCGCGACGGCGTATATCTCTTTCCAACCGACTGAAACTTGTGCTCAAGCACCCGTATGCCCGAGCCGCGCCTAAGCCATGAAGAGCATTCGTATTTAATTTGTTCCATTGATTTTTTGAGTCATAATTTCATTCGTCTCGGGCTAACGCTTGCTAACGCCCTTCAAACAGTCAGTCGGTATCCAAGAGAAACACGCCGTCGCTACGCTGCACCGAAATCAAATACGTTTGCCCGGATAAAACGCCTAAACATCAAATATGATCCTTGACTCCCATCCGGAAGGGCTGCTGTTTACCTGGATTTGGTGGTAGGTTACCGCTTTGATTTCAGTTTTTATAACATGGCGATCAGGGTTGAAAGGGTCACACTCGAGGGTTGCGGTCAGTTCATTTTCAGACAGGGACAGAATTCGGGCCTTTTTTACAAGCAATTCTTTACCGTTCCACAGGTACAAAACCTCTCTGAGCCAGTTTACCATAAGATCGGGCCAGTCATCGCCCGACACCTCAATGTCACAGGAATCAAGGCCGGTTAACTGATCCATTTCCGTAATAAGGTCAAACACGGCCCATGCGGCATTGGCAAAAAGCTCTTTTGAATCCGAACCAAAAACATGGATTCCAAAATCCGCCGTATGATCGATCAAAATATACTTACTTTTTATCCTGTGGGGCAGGCTTTCCAGCCTGTCGAAGCTTTCCAGTCTGCCTTTACTGTGCATTGTTACTAAACTACTAAACTCATAATCTTCCGGCTTGTCTACTAATCCTGCATTAACCGGATTATTATGGATATATTTGAACTTATCTAACCAGTTGGCTTCATTTCTAATCAGATGATCAAAACTTTCATCCTGCCAGAAAGATCCTTTTCTATTAAGAATTTTGTTGATTTCCCTTGAAGTATAACCCTTTATTCCTTGTAGAATTTTAGATAATTTCCAACTATGTAAGGGGGTTAAGAGTAAATGGACATGATCCGGCATCACAACATAAGCATCCAAAATATACCTTTCTCCATAACCAAACCATAAAGCTTCTTCTACTATGTCTGCCGGAACAGATTCTATTAATGGTTTACCAAGAGCTTTATTGACTCTGAAGGTAATAAAATATGTAGATCCTTCCTTCTCCCAATGAGGTAATCTTCTTTTGTACTGATGAACTAAGCTTAAGTCTTCTTTTAATAATGGTCTTAGATTGCCATAAGTTATGGCAGGCTGGAAAGTTTCGGCAGGCTGGAAAGCCTGCCCTACAGGTTTTTCCTGGAGCCATTTTTTGATTCTTTCCTTTTTGCTCAATACTTGAGTGTTCATGGCAAATCCATAATAAGTCTAAATAATTATTTGGCCTGTTTTTTCTGTGCTGTATCCTCCCAATGCTTGAACCCGCTTTTTGAACTCGGGAGAATTAATGGTATCAAGCAGGATCCGGATGTTTTCCGACTCATAAAATATTTCGGGGATAATCAGGTCATACTGTTCCGTGACCACCGGGATAAAATCGAGGTTCAGGGCCTTTGCGGCGGCATAGATTCCAAGGGCCACATCCACGGTGCCGCTGAGCACGGCCACGGCCACCGACATATGGGTAAATTCCTCGTTCTCATATCCGTTGACACAAGAGGGATCGATGCCCAGCTGCGTTAAGCGGAAATCCAGAAGAATTCTTGTGCCGGAGCCCGCCTGCCGGTTGATGAACGTGATATCCTTACGGCCAAGATCCTCAATGCCGTTGATGGCCTTGGGATTCCCCGGAAGTACAATCAATCCCTGATCCCGAAGAACAAGATTCACCAGTTTTACTCCGACATGGGGGAGATGTTTTTTGATATAGGATATATTGTAAGAACCGTCCTGGGTATCCAGAAGATGTGATCCTGCCAAATGGCAAACCCCTTTTTTAATGGCCATCAGACCGCCCATGCTGCCCACATGGCTTGATGAGAGGGTAAGATTTTTATGTCCGAAGCGAATCTGGTCTGCCAGAATATCCAAGGTGTTGTCATGGCTTCCCACCACCACCACCGTATTTTTAATGGAAGACAGAGGACGCAACAGTTCAGCCGTGACCGGCTCATGGGGCGGTAACCCTTCAATATTATTCGGTACCCGGATAATGCCGTCCGCCTGGGTTAGAGTGGTGATACACCCGGCGCCACGGGGCAGGGGAGTGGCCACAATTCTGTTGCTCACAGCTCCCAGCTTTACCCGTAAAAATTCTTCGACGCCAAGTTTTGAGGCAATCTTTTTTGTGGGCTCAACGGGAACCGTGGGTCTTTGTTTTTCCGGCTGTCCCAGCATCAATGATAATAACGGGCCCACAAACTGTTCAAAGGCAATTATTGCGGATACCGGGTACCCCGGAATACCGAAGATGGGTTTGTCTTTTATTGCGCCGATGATAAGAGGCTTTCCGGGCATGATGGTGACGCCGTGGACCAGTACCCGGCCGAGATCATCAATAACATTTCTGGTATAATCCTCAGATCCTGCCGACGATCCGCCAACGGTCAGTACCATATCAAAATCAGTGTTGACCGCATCCAGAATTGCTTGTTTTATTATTTCAGGATCATCGGTCAGCATTTCATGACGGACAAAGCTGCCGCCCCACGACTCGATCAGTTTGCCGAGAACAAAAGAATTTGTTTCAAGCACCTGACCCGGTTTAAGAGTTTCAAGAGATATTTTACGCCAGTCCACCAGTTCGGACCCTGTGGGAATAACCAGTACGTTTGGTTTTTTCCTTACCGGCACCCTAAAGACGCCTCCTGAAAGAAGGGCCCCCACACAATAGGGAGTGATGACATGGTTATGGGGGAAGAGAAGCTCGGTTGCCACGATATCTTCACCGACTTTTCGGACGTTCTGCCAGGGGAATGCCGGCGCCTCAATTTCAACCCGGCCTTGGCCCATATCATTAACATGCTCTATCATAATGACCGCGTTCGTGTTTTTAGGCATGACGTGGCCGGTATTTATATAAAAAGCGTCCGTATCCACAACCAGTTCCTTTGGCCGTGTTTCAGAAGCGCCAAAGGTCTTTGCCGCTGTTACGGCGATTCCGTCCATTGCAGCCAGGTGAAAGTTGGGAGAAGAAATTACGGCGAATACCGGTTCCGCCAGAACCCGGCCCACTGCGTCAGGAACCGAAATCGTCTCTTTTAAAAGAGGTTGAGAGAGGGAGAACCGCTCAAAGAGGATTTGGCGAGCCTGTTCGAGGGTTTTCATGTTTAAATATATATGTCGACTTTTATTCATTCCATTACTCCATTATTACAGCTGGGGCCAAGCGCACAAGCGCTAAGTTGTTTTGAAAGATGAACCTTGAACAAACTACAAGATGAACGTCCAACATCGAAC
>JAFDEW010000145.1 GCA_019310125.1 Deltaproteobacteria bacterium
ATTCAGGTGAAAAATGAAAAAAATGAAACGATTTGCAGTCATCGGTTTAGGGAAATTCGGCTTTTTTGTCGCCAAATCACTCTACGAGGACGGGAATGAAGTGATAGCGATTGATGCGGATCGCAATCGTGTTCAGGCGATTAAATCATTCTGCAGTGAAGCCATTGTAATGGATGCCACTGAAAACGAGCCTCTGAAATCCCTTGGCCTGGAAGTAATGGACGGGGTTATTGTCAGCACCGGAATTAATATCAGTATCAGCATATTAATCAGCCTCTATTTACATGAAATCGGGGTCAAAAAGATTCTGGTAAAGGCGCTGGACGAAGATCACGCAAAAATATTGAGCAAGGTCGGCGCCACAGAAATCATTCACCCGGAGAAAGATATGGCAGTCAGGGTGGCCAGGGGGTTGTCCAGGCCCAATATTCTGGATTTTATTCCTTTAGAAAAAAACTATAACCTTGTCCAAATCGACCCTCCAAGCGCTTTTATCGGTAACTCCCTGAAAGATTTGAATCTTCGAGCAAAATACAATGTGTATGTCATTGCCGTTAAAGAACTGGTTCCTGAAAATTTTATTCTTGTTCCTCCGGCAAGTTTTGTTATTAAGGAAAGCGATATTCTTATGATGCTGGGAAAATCAGAGGATATCAAACGAATCGAAAAAATAAAATAGCCTGTTTTTTCGAAAGATTAAGCCCTGAAGGACCATTTTAAAATGAAAACCGACATTTCATTTTTACAACTTTCCATTTTGACTCTTTTGGGGGGTGCAACCATTATCGGGTTCTATGCGGGTCGTTTGGCAAATCGTATCAATTTGCCCAAAATTATCGGTTATATGGCGCTGGGCATCATTCTCGGACCGTCCATTCTGAATATTTTTGAGCAAGGCGTTATTCAGCAGCTATCTTTCGTGTTGGAGATTGGATTAGGATTTGTTGCATTTACTATTGGTTCCGAGCTGAGTCTGGCCTCTTTAAAGCGTATGGGTCCCGCCATTGTTTCCATAATTCTTGCGGAATCTTTGATGGCGTTTTTCCTGGTTGCTGTAGCAATGTATGCAATCACTCGAGATCTGCCTTTATCAATCATTTTTGGTGCAATGGCGCCGGCCACTGCGCCTGCAGGGACCGTTGCCGTTATTCAGGAATACAAAGCAAAGGGAAATCTTACAAAGACGCTTTATGCGGTGGTGGGATTTGACGATGGCATGGCCGTTGTCATTTATGGATTTGCCGCTGCCATTGCGAAAACGCTTCTCATCAGAGAATCCCACCCTGTTACGACAAATATTCTATCCACACTTGGGGCTCCCATGGTAGAAATCACTTTAAGCTTAATCCTTGGCGGAGTTATTGGAATTGTGTTCTCAAAACTGGTAGCAAAACTGCATCATTCAAGAGATATTTTGATACTCATTTTCGGAGTGGTTTTACTCGCCACCGGCCTGTCAATCCGGTGGCATTTGTCTTTTATTCTGAGCAATATGATGGTAGGCTTCGTGCTCTCCAACAACCAGCCTGAAGCAGTGATACGCAGGGTAAGGACACCGCTTAACCAAATCATGCCGCTGGTGTTTTTGCTGTTCTTTTGTCTTGCCGGCACACACCTGGAGATATCCGTCCTCACAACCATAGGAGGTCTCAGCGTAGCATACATCACCGGCCGATCCGCCGGAAAATTTGGAGGGGCTTATCTTGGGGCTTGTTTGGGCCGGGTTGAGAAAAAAATAAAAAAATATCTGGGGTTCGCCCTTCTCTCCCAGGCAGGCGTGGCAATAGGTCTTTCCCTCATCGTCATGAATGAGTTCAGTCAACTCTCTGTAAAATATAACCTTCCGCACGCAAAAATAATAGGTGTTAGTGTGTTGACAACCATTACGGCTACGTGTATTTTTTTTGAGATCATTGGTCCGATTCTTACAAAATTTGCTTTAACAAAGGCAGGGGAAATTTCTATTCAAAAAACTGAATAAAGAATCCTGGCCCAAAAGACCAGGCTTTGGTTATCCCCAGAGGGGATTTGCTTTATTGAAATTTCATTGATTTATTGAAATTCCAAATAAAACAATGTCCAAAATTCAAAATCCCAAACAAAAAAACAATCGCGTTGAATCGGTTTGGAATTTGTAATTTGAGATTTATTTGTAATTTGGTGCTTGGAATTTGTGATTTTAGACACAAAACTCCAAGGCAGAGCTATGTATCTTTGACCTGGCTCTCCGAGGCGTAGGCTCTACGAACCGGAGGCCCAGAGGACCAAATTTTTCAGGGCAAAATAAAGGAGTATCATGACAGAGTCAAAAAGAACAGACCCTATCGGCAAGGTGGCTGATTTTTTGAAAGAAGCCAAACCGCGCAATGTTCCCAAGGTAAAAGAACAGGCCGGTGTGAGTGAACTTATCGAGGCATTTGTTCAATCCGATCATTCACGTATCGTTTACGTTGTGGATGATCAAGAGCGGCTCAAAGGGATTATCTCCTTAGGGAATCTGGTCAGGCACTTTTTTTTTCACTACCACGATACGCATATCGATAGCCGACACCTTATTAGCATGGCGGTTTCGGAAACGGCAAAGGACTTTATGCATGAAAATGCACTTGTTACGCGGGTGACCGATGAAGTGGAGGATGTGCTCAAGCGGATGATTAAAAATAACGTCAAAGAGATAGCGATCCTGGATAGTGAGAAAAGGATTATCGCAGACCTCACCATAATTGACCTCCTCAAGTATTATAAACACCGAATGGGTAAGGAGTTAATTTAACCTGAAAAACTTCTTCAAATGAACATTAACAGCAAAACGTGCATGCACGAATTAATTTAATTTTTTTTTTAACTTGATGAATTCGTAAAAAGTTTTTAAAGAGATTTTAAGCAAAACCGATTTTTTAGGAAATTGCCAAAAAGAAAGGAAAACATATGATCCATATTGAAAATTTAACTAAATATTACAAAGAGTTCTGCGCTGTGGATCAGATCAGTCTCGACATTAAAAGAGGTGAAATCCTGGGCTTGCTGGGTCCGAACGGCGCAGGTAAAACAACCACCTTGCGGATGATGACCGGCTATTTTATGCCCACATCCGGAACCATTAGCGTAAAGGACTATCAGCTTGACGACAATTTACTGGAAATCAAAAAGCTGATGGGATACCTTCCCGAGTCCGCACCCCTGTACCACAGCATGCTGGTTTACGACTATCTGGATTATGTTGCAGGACTAAGAGGACTGGATAAAGATAAGAAAATTTCCAGGATCCGGCAGCTTGTGGATTTGTGCGGATTGGATGAAATTATGCACCGGAGTATCAGCGAACTGTCCAAAGGATTAAAACAACGGGTGGGTCTGGCCCACGCCATGATGGATGATCCGGAAATTTTGATTCTCGATGAACCCACTTCAGGCCTGGATCCCAATCAAATCGCTGAAATACGGGAAATCATCCGGCATATCGGGGAAGAAAAAACCGTCATTCTTTCAACCCATATCCTGAGCGAAGTTGAGGCAACCTGTGACCGGGTGGTGATTATCGACAAAGGAAAGATCGTGGCAAACGACCGAATGGAAAATCTCAAGCAATTCGCGGGTCAAAGTCATTTTATCCATTTAGATATTTTGAGGGCAACCTTCCAAGATGTACACGATAAGTTAAGAGCAATTGACGGCGTGGTAGGAATTAAAAAAATTAATGAAAAACCAAACGGCCCGCTCAGCGTGCAAGTTGCCTGCAAATCCGCTTCCGATCTGAGAGAAAGTGTTTATCACGCCATAAAACAAACCGATTGGGTTCTCATCGAGTTTCATCAGGAAACCAAAACCCTTGAAACCATATTCCGCGAGCTCACCGAGGAGGACTGACATGCAGCAAGTTATCCGTATTTGCAGTAAGGAACTCAAAGACTATTTCATATCCCCCATCGCCTATATCGTTATATCTATTTTTCTACTGGTGACCGGGTGGTTCTTTTTTACGACCTTTTTCTATTATAATCAGGCAGACCTGAGAAACTTTTTTAATCTGCTTCCCATTACGTTTTCCTTTCTGATCCCGGCAGTCACCATGAGATTGTTTTCCGAGGAGCTGAACGTGGGATCTTATGAGATGCTCCTCACCCTGCCGGTAACGTTTAAGGATATCCTTTTGGGAAAATTTTTAGCCGGCGTTTTATTCGTAGCCGCGGCCCTGGTACCGACCTTTGCCTATCCCATATTCATCGCCTTTATGGGCCAACTCGAATGGGGACCTGTGGCAGGAGGCTATTTGGGGGCTCTGCTACTGGGCGCGTCTTTTGTCGCTGTGGGGCTTTTTGCATCGTCATTGACCCGCAATCAGATCATCGCCTTTATCGTGGGCATGGCCATCTGCTTCACCCTGACCTTAATCGACAAAATGCTTTTTTTCTTTCCCGGGTCGCTGTTGGGAGTTATCGGGTATCTGGGTGCTGATTTTCATTTCCAAAACATCGCCAAAGGGATTATCGATTCCCGGGATATTGTTTATTTTTTAAGTGTAGTCTTTATCGGTCTTTACAGCACCCATCTGGTCATGCAAGAAAAAAATTAAGGAGAATAACATGGGCAAGCAAAAACCCTATGCAAAATATATCAAGCTGTTGATCTATCTGGTGATCATCGTACTTATCAATGTGGCCGGCATGACCCTGTTTTTCAGGATGGATCTCACATCAAACAGGCTCTATTCCATATCCCAAGCCAGCAAAAAGATGGTATCCACACTTTCCGAGCCATTAACCATAAATGTGTTTTTTACCAAAAACCTGCCGGCCCCATACAATAATACGGAACGGTATCTTCATGATCTGCTTGAGGAATATGCGATCCATGCCAATAAATATTTTAACTACCGGTTTTATGACGTGAGTCCCGAGCCTGAAGGAATCAACCCTTCGGCACAGGAAAATCAGAAACTGGCCAAAAATTATGGGATTCACCCGGTCCAAATTCAAGCGTTTGAAAAAGATGAAGTAAAATTTAAAAAGGCCTACATGGGTTTGGTATTAATTCATGGTGATATGGTGGAGCAAATTCCCACAATTACCTCCATCAATGGGTTAGAATATAAATTGACCACGGCCATACAAAAGTTGAACAACAAAATCAGTGCATTATTAAGCCTTGCGGATAAAATTCAGGTCAAACTGTTTCTATCTTCTTCCTTAAAATCTGTTGCACCGTATATGGGTCTTAACGAGCTTCCTAAATATCCCGGCAAGTTGAAAGAAATAATTAGCGGTGTCAATTCAAAAAATTACGGGAAACTTGAATATACCTATATCGACCCCTCAACCGTACAGACAGACCAAAAATCCCTGGACAAATATAACCTTATGCATCTCGAATGGCCGGATCTTTCAGGGGGTAAAATTCAAGCCGGCAGCGGCATCATCGGTCTTGTCATGGAATATAAGGAAAAAATCAGGGCAATTCCCCTGCTAACCGTCCTACGCATACCCATCATCGGAACCCAGTATAATCTGACCGACATGGATCAACTGGAAGAAATCATCAATGACAATCTGGAAACCCTGGTGGATATCAACCAGAATCTCGGATATCTTGCGGATCACGGGACACCTGAGATTTCGGGTTTCTCGCCAATGGGGCAAAAAAATCCGGATTCGCTATCCACATTTGCAAATCTAATATCAGAAACTTACAGCATTAAACCGGTCAATTTAAAAGACCAGTCCATTCCCGGCAGCCTGAATTGTCTGGTTATCGCACGACCCACGGAAAACTTTTCCGATTACGAGCTTTACCAGATCGATCAAGCCCTGATGCGGGGAACCAACCTGGCACTGTTCTTGGATGCTTTCAATGAAGTCAGGGATAATAGCCGGCAAAACTTCGGATTAAACCAAGGGATTAAGTATGTTCCCCTGGAAACCGGTCTTAACAAATTGCTGGGTCATTATGGAATCCACATAAAAAAATCCTACGTTATGGATGAAAATTGTCATAAGCAACGGCTCCCCGGGAGCATGGGCGGAGGAGAAAGGCCCATTTATTTTGCCCCGATCATCAAAAATAAATTCATCAACCATGACCTTAAATTTATGAACGGCATCAATGGGCTGGTTGCCGTTAAAATATCCCCTCTGGAACTGGATGAAGAACGAATTTCAAAAAACAAGTTAACCGGCGTGAAGCTGTTTTCATCTTCGGAAAAATCATGGGAAATTCGCGAAAATATCTCGCTGAATCCTATGTTTCTCAGCCCCCCGCCGTCTGCTGGTGAACTTCAGAGTTTTCCATTGGCATATATTATTGAAGGGGCGTTTCCCAGTTATTTTGAGGGAAAACCCATACCTGAAAAAACATCCGATGAAACGGATACGGAAACCACGGATAACCAAGAAAGCGGCACTGAATCCGAAGTTAAAGAACAGAACGTTGACTTGTCCAAAATAAAAGGGCGGGGAGACTTTATACCCAAAGGCAAACCTGCTAAAATCTTTTTGATGGCTTCGTCGGAAATGTTAAAGGACACGGTTCTGGATCCTGAAGGTGACAGCCCCAATGACATGTTTGTTTTGAATACCATAGATGCCCTGAACCAGCGGCAAAATATTGCCACAATGCGAAGCAAGATTCTCCGTTTTAATCCGTTACATGATACCGGAGCGGTTACCAAAACATTTGTCAAGTCGTTTAATATCGCCGGACTTCCGGTGCTTGTCGTCTTTTTGGGATTGATTATTTGGCTGAAGCGCCATTCAAGAAAAAAACGCATACAGATGATGTTTCAAAAAT
>JAFDEW010000146.1 GCA_019310125.1 Deltaproteobacteria bacterium
CACCCAAAGATTCGCATAAATTCTTCACAATTCGACTATGAACTTCTTTTTCATTAACATCCTTGGCTTTCGACATTGCTTTCAATGCGGAAGTTAATTCTTTTGACAACCCAATAATTATTTTTTCAGGATCCATTAATTCTCCATTTCATTTTTTTTTATTGCGAACGAAAAGCTCAGCAGACACCAAAAGCCACAAGGATTTGGTGTCTGGTGGAACGACATGTTCGCTGAAGGCTTTTCTTCAATAATTGGAATGAGAATGAATAAGTTCTTGAGAAATTGGTTTTACGGCTTGCCACTCTTTTGATGTATGTTCCGCAAGCCAGAGATCATAATTCTTTTGTAAATTCATCCATAGATCTGCTGTAGTATCGAAAGCCCGGGATAAACGTAATGCCATGTCTGGAGTTATGGAGCCTCTCTCATTAATAATTTTTGATAATGTTTTCCTGGACACACCAAGGATAGCAGACATATCCTTTATTGTAATGGATAATGGTATTAAATAATCTTCTTTTATTATTTTGCCCGGTTCATTGATTGGTTATCTTCCGATTATACTCTTTCCCTTTTACTTCACAATGCGTAGCCTGAAGAAGTGATTTTGTAATCCGGGCCACGGGATGTTGAGTTGGGAAAGTATCTGCGGCAATGCCCAGAAATTTATCGGCGCGGTCAATCTGAGCGCCCACCACGTCAGGGAACCAAGCGTGGTAGAATTCCTGGGTAAAAATGGCAGCCACCTGCGACGCAGATTAACTAACTCTTCTGCTGTCACCAAATTGGTGTAACCGTAGTTCCGACGCACTTCCATACGAAATAAATCAACGCTATCGAACAATTGACAGTACCGGTTCACACTTCGATAGACTGCCTGATACTCACCCTGTGACAGGGATACCCCCTGATGCACAGTCGATTCACGAAGGATAATCGCCCCCCCTTCAATAAGACGGTTTTTCAAAGAACGGAGCAGCGCGATAACGTCGATGTCATTCAGATACATACACAAGCCACCCAAAAAGATCATATCGAAGGAACCTTCCGGAAGGTCATGCCGACCGTCACCTTCGAGTATCTTAACATTGGGTATATGAGCTACCCTTTCCCTGGCAGCCTTTAACATCAGGCTGCTTTGCTCAATTCCTGTGACAGTCTTATAGCGTCCTGCGAAAATTTCCGTCCAGGTACCTGCACCACAGCCAACATCAAGTACTCGCCCCGAGTCACACACCGAATCGAGCCAATCGCTGATAGTTCGTATCTCTTTGTGTAGTCGATATTCTGCCGCACAGGCAGGGAGATTGTGTTCATGGGCCATCATGCTGACAGTGGATGCTGTGCCGCCCCTTGTACTATCAAAATATCGCTTGACGGCTGCATCGTCGATCTGTTGTTCGGTGGAGTCGTGGTTCATAGAGTGACCGTCGGTCATATACCTTTTCCCTTTTTTCCAAGTTGATAATTGTTGTGATTTTATTAAAATCTGCTCCACAGTATCCAGCCATATATGACTGTCAATACGAGAGTATAAACCGTAAGAACATAAAACCACCTTCCGGTAAACTTGGGCGTTCGAATTGGTGCCACATTCAAGGCAGCCAAACATATACACATGATATATAACATGACTGAAAAAATCGTCCGGCTGAAAATACCTTCAAACAGAAAGACAAAAGCAAGAATGATGACATTGTTGTCAAGTGCTAATCCCATATAAGTCGAATCATCAATCAGTCCGAAAATATTGAAATAACTCAGCCGTATTGCACTGACGGCGACAATTACGAATGCTCCAGGCAGGAACCAGGGACTGAATTTTCCATAACTCAGGAGAAGAACAGCTGGGCAGATTCCAAAGCTTACAATATCTATCAACGAGTCAAGCTGTGTCCCGAAAGCCCGATATTCATCAGTTCGTTCCTTCATCCGCCGGGCAATGTTTCCGTCACCCCAGTCAAAAAAAACAGCCCAGATCATTCCGATTATCGCAGCAGGAAAATTACCCAGAACAGCGTAGTATATAGCGAGCAGTGCACATAGCAGTCCTGCAAGGGAACAGATGTTTGGAAGGTCTCCGGCAAAAGTGAGCATTCTGGTCTGATGCGATTGTTGTTGATATGGGGAATCTTTCATTACAATATTTCCTTTTTGGTTGAGTCGATAATATCCGTCAATGCTTCAACCAATTTGCAATTCTCTGTTTCGGTACGGCTGGCAATACGGATATAACGGTCGGAATCCGGAAGGGTTTTGTCCTGGCAGTGTTTTATGTATATGTTATGCTTGACAAACAATCTCCGTGTGACCACAGGAGCGCTTTGCGAATAATCAGGAAGGCGGCAGAAAACAAAGTTTGCATCGGGTTTGTAAACAATCATCCCCTGCACAGCACACAGCCTTTTATACAGATTGTCCCTGTCGATCCGTACCTGTTTACAACTTTCGACAAACTCCTGCCGATAATCCGGCAAAAGCCGCAAAAACTCTTCGGCAAATCCGTTAATATTCCAGATATGTACGCCTTTTCGTACAGCTTCGGCAAATGCTGAATTTGCGGTGAGCATATAACCGATCCTGAGACCGCAGATGCCGTATGCCTTGCTCATGCTTTTAAAAATTGCCATATTGGGGTAACGTTCTATTTCATGTTCTAGGGTTGTCCGATCCGAATTTTGAACAAAATCCATGAAGGATTCATCGACAATCAGCATACAGTTATAATTTGCAAGTTTCTGTGCAAGATGTATGAGATCGGACATGGGAACCAGCATGGATGTAGGATTATTAGGTGTTACCACAACAGCCACATCTGCTTCAATTATGATTGCTTCAGCAGCAAACTTATCCACATCCAGGCTGAAGGATGGAATTTCAAGCGCAAATTCAATGGCCCGGCCTGACGGCCCTGCATTCGCGTATTCATTAAAAGAGGGTACCGGAACAATCAACTTGCGGGATATTTGGCCGGATACAATTTTGATAAGTTCGGAGGCACCGTTTCCTACGACAATTCTTTCAGCAGGTTGACTGATCAGTTTACCGATAAGACCAGCAAGGGTATCCTGTGCAACCGGGTAGTTCAGGACAATGTCGCGGATCCGATTTTTAAAGCCGGTAAAAACCGCATCTGGCGGGAAATAGAGATTATAAAGGTATGCATGGTCTGTAAAATCATGACGATAGTAACCGCCATGCTGCCTGGAGATGAATTCGTATTTTTGCGTCTGAGTCTCATAATCATATGGCTTCATTTATAGTCCTTTTTAATTTTATGACTTCCTTGCAGAAGGGTTGATCTGCCAAAAATAATTTCTCAGCCTCTGCCAAATCCGCAATTGTGTCTATTTCATACCATGGCTTGCTGTCAAAAGAGACTGCTCGAAGAGAGAGACTGCCATCAGTCACCATTTTCGCAAATATGACTTCATAATAGTCGTTTACTCTGCCATCTGAAATGTATTGATTCAGTCTTTTTAAAATACCATGCCATGAAGACAGCGAAAAACTGTAAATATTAACAGTCTTGTATCTGATCTCATCCAAAGGACCAGCACCGTTACAGAATTTCGTAACATGTTTAAATTGATTGACTCTGACGGTGGTACCGTTCATCCACAGCTGCATGCGTGCAACGGCAATTCTGTCAGGATAAAGCATGTCATCCAGCAGAGATCCGTAAAAAACCAGATCGCTTTCGATCAGCAGAAACGGATCAGTAATAATTTCACGGGCCATCCAGAGTGAATATATGTTATTGGTCGTCTTATAAAGAGGACTGAAAATATAATCAATTGCCATATCCCCCACCCGATTTCCCAGAATTGCCCGAATCCGGTTTTCCAGATACCCTGTGACCACAATCAGGCGTTTGAAACCATGCTGATTCAAACAGGAGACAAGCCGTTCAAGTAT
The DNA here is from genome assembly GCA_019310125.1 of Deltaproteobacteria bacterium. GTDB lineage: Bacteria > Desulfobacterota > Desulfobacteria > Desulfobacterales > UBA11574 > S5133MH16. Next base: position 3,919 of record JAFDEW010000146.1, read on the forward strand.
GGAAATTCCATTGACCAGTGTGAGGCATTTAGGCATGTTTTTTGTTAAAGGATACAGGCGGGTCCCTGTACCGGCTGCGAGGAGTACGGCTGTGGTTATCAGTCCGTTTTTATTATAGGTATTGTTCAAATTTTACATCCGTTTCTTTATTATTTTGTGCCATTTATTTAAAACATTAATGATAGATCATGCCGATTCCTTATTAAACATAGTATTACTTTTTTTCAATAACTATCACCTTTAGGAAGATAACATTAATATTATGTTGAATCGTCTTTTTATCGTTCTGATCTTTAATGAGACACTTTTCACCGAAAGGAATTTTTGATAACTGAGACTTTATCACTTACAGCTTTCCATAAACACAATTTTTGCCTGAGTTGTTATATTATGTTTTATTTTCTATTACTTTTCCCGTTTATATCTTTCAATTTCTTTACCGTCCGCAGATGTAACGGTCAGTACATCCCCTTGCAAAGAAAATGTTCCGTTAACAATCTCAGAAGGAGAACCCTGTCGAAAAATCTCAAACCTTACATTTCCGGGTTCAATCAGAGTATATTTTCCACTTACATCCATTCTCTGATTATCAATAGCCTTGAATGTGCCATCTTTCCAAAATTCTAATGTAGCTGTCTTTCCAATTTTTTTCCACTTCCCAACGATATATGGTGTGTTTGCACAAGCTAAAATAAAGGTAAGCGCGAAGATAACAAATGCGGAGCAAAGTTTAAATTTGTCTTTTTTCATATTTAAAGCCATTTTATGATTTTGAGGGTCACAATTTGTGATCTTAAACCGATATTTCCATAGAATGGTGACTTTAATTCTTAATGAGAAATTCGGGTTGGGAACGTCCTTAAATAATCGGACATGCTCTGAAGCGGAAGCAGGTGGTCATCAAGACAGGAGAATCAAGGGGTGTTCCCGATATTCTCCCTGCTTTTAAAAAGCTCTGACGGTCTATAATTGAATATGGAGAAAAAATCAATTAAAATAATTTGGTGATTCAATATGTTACAAAAAAGGTGTTTTAGGGATGATAAAATTGTGTAGTTTTTATACAGTATTATTATTGTTTTTGGGGAAGTTGATGCAGAGTGTGTCTAACCCGTCATGACTTTTAACCGTAAGTTTTTTTGTGTCTCTTTTACCGTATATCCAATTTTCTTTTTGGGTTTTTCAGAGGAAAGCATAAGTATGCCATGTTCTGTAAATACAAATGGAGGAATACGTAAGCCCATTATATCTTGATTGGAGGTCGCAAATTGCGACCTCCAATTTCCCAATTCATCTTTTGTGAATTCAAACATGAAATCTTCTGGAAATCTTTCGATATTTCTCCGAACCTGTTCTTTTAAACGTTTTGTTTCCACCCCGTATAGTTCAGCCAAATCTCTGTCCAACATCACCTTTACGTTGCGCATTAGGTAAATTTTGCTTGCTATAATTTCAATCGGCACCAAGGTTGCCATTATAAACAGTATTATCAGGATGTTTTCTCAAACTTAACATCCTCTTCATCCTGTAAATCCTGTCTAATACCATTCTGGAATTACACAAAAATTTCTGTTTTTTGGGTAACCGTCGCCTTGATGGCATTGAGTGTGTCACTCAGTACGGTGATCACATTTTCGCGGATGTCTCCGGCAACAACCAGCAGCATCACGTCATCGCCCACGGCCAGCTTCCTGTTTTCAGCGATTTCAACGAGTATTTCTACGATCCCGGGCTTTCTTTTATAGGTTTCAAGCACCTGGTTCAGTTTTTCATGATCAACCGATAGAGTCAGACCCGATACTTTCCCACCGTCGCGGGATGTCTCGCGCACCACCCCGTTATGGCACAGGATCATTCCCGCCTGGTGATAATCAGGGTGTTTTTTAATTGTATCGATCATATGGGTTATATCCATAGCTACTCCTCTGTTGTACAAGTTGCAATATGTTCGGCCCTGGCCAGATCCTCCGGCGTGTTAATGTTGGAAAAAGAAAGCAGATCCGGATCTGCTTTCCGCAAAATAGGTTCAGGTAGTTTTTTAACGCGAACCTTTTGAAAAACTTGCCGGATTTTAAGTTGTTGCTTGACAAGTTGCTGCTCGACGGGTTTAAGGCAGTGTTTTGAATATAGGGAACACAGGGGTTCAAGGCCCTTTGAAGTTTCAGGGATAACAATGTCAACACCGGGTTCTATACCGTCCAGAATAGTTTCGACCAGCCCCTTTTTAAGGAAAGGAATATCACATGCCACTAAAAATGCATGCGGAGTGTTCATATAAAAAAGACCTGCATGTATTCCTGTTAACGAGCATCGGATCGGAAAGATGTCTGTGACTATGTTTAAATCCCACTCAAGATATTGAATGGGGTCGTTGGTGACCAGAATAATTTCCTCAAAAAGCTCGCTAAAGACGTCATATATGCCATCAAGGATACATCTTCCAGCCACACGGATCAACGCCTTGTTTGTTCCTGAAAAACGTGTGTTCTGTCCACCTGCCAATATGATACCGGTAACGGGGGGGATCATTTTATAACAGCCTAAACCGGACACGCCCGCCTTCCTGCCAAGCGGCGTAAGGCGGACGGGCCAAATATTTGCCACAAAGTCACAAAGACCCAAAGGATTTTATTTTGTTATTCTTCGTTGGTGTCTTGGTGCTTTTGTGGCAAAAAGAAAAAGGGTTGGTTACAAAAAGCACAAAATTCAAACATTAAAAAAGATGATGATAGGTTATCATATCTAAAAACGCAGATACTTAACATTTTTACAATAGGAAAGATATGGAGCAAAATCAAGGCCGTTTCAATAAGATTTTGATTTCTATTGCAAAGAAATATCATAATAACCTTGATCTTAGC
>JAFDEW010000488.1 GCA_019310125.1 Deltaproteobacteria bacterium
CAATTAATACTGAACGAGCCGCTTCAACAGCTTCAGCGGTATAGTCTTTTTTCGTTACCATTTTGGTCCGATTGTTTGTTTAAAGAGTACCCTTGCCGCTTCTTCACCTCTTCCGCGAAAGCCCATAAGATCTATATAAATTTGGATTGGCGAAGCGATCTTTACACCACCAACCTCAAGGACACCATAAAAAACTCCTTCATCATAAGGTGTTAGTATGCTCACATTCGCACCGCTTTGAACCTCTTTAAAATTCATTTGCTCGACAACATCTTTTTCTGCCTCATCAATATAGACAAAGACCCTTTGATATCTTACAGCCGGAGCGAGTCGCGCTGCACCGGAAAATCCGGTTAACGCATAATTCAATTTTCTTTGACGGCAAACTTCAGCGATGCTCACTTCTATTTCAGGAACACTTTTGAGTGAATACAAATTGCAAATTCCACTTTTTCGATACGTGTAATTTTCAGCCCATTCGTTTAAAAGCTGTTCAGGAGTAACTAATGAAAATCCACTCCGGTCCGTTTGTATCCACTCGCGATCATTAAGCAGTTTCTTGACGTTTGCCACCTGTCCCAGGCTGACACCGGCTTCATTTGCCAACGCTTTCATTTTCCAAGTTTTTTCAGGTTTGCTAAGGAGAACCCTCAAGACTCTTTCGGCCTTCGGTGAATACAGCGAGCGCAAATCTCGCCTTTCGGCAAACGCATTGGGATTGCCTGTCTGCTCGATGAATACCTGCTCGAAACACAAACGACAATTGCCGGAAAGATCTGCATAACCTATTCCTTCTTTTATACAGATTTCAGATGCCGTCGGAGAAATATACGGTGCCACAAAGACTCCATAAGCTTTTGGAAAAACAGTCTGATATCTTAAAAGCTGATTCACAGCTTCACGTGCACGACGGGGCTGGCCGTTGCTTTTAATCTCGATCAACAATTCTTTTTCAATACCCTGCACTGATAGTTTTACCAACAAATCAGGCTTATTATCTCTAATCCCGGGTTCTTTTCGGATATTGTTGATCCTTAGAAAGGGGACTTTTGACAGGCATGCTCGCAACGCATTTTCGGCGCCTTTTTCAAGTGTTTCATCAGTAATTTTCATTATATAGACTCCTTTCAGCATTTGCTGAAAGGATAGTATATGGTGAAAAAGCTTCCCGGTCAAGTTGTTTTCATTTAAAAATTTATTTTCAGCGTTCGTTGAAACAAATTTTATTAGTGAAATTGCCAAACCGATTTGGACCAAACCCTTAAGCGAAGAACACAGATTTTTCTCGCGATGAAAATTCGAACATTCTTCGCAAGCTTACGCCTATAAAATTATTTGTCAAAGATTTTAGGCTATTAAGAATGGTTGCCAACACATTGAAACGCTTATGTGGCACCGGCGGTACAGTAAAAGACGGAATTATAATTATTCAAGGTGACCACAGGGAGACTCTGCTAAAAGAGATTAAACAACAGGGATATACTGTAAAACTTGACGGTGGTTAAATGTTCTTGAGTACTCTGAATGCCAGCAATTCTTGATCCAGAGTTCCATGAAAAATGGTTGAATAATGATATCCAAGATCCTAAAGAATTACAAGTTATTATAAACGATGGTATAATCCATGACATGAAATATTATCCGGTATCAAAATTAGTAAATTCAGTTAAAAACAATGATCCAAACTGCATTTCCAGGGACTTCCGGGACATCTTCTCAAATTATAAGTTTCTATCCTAACCTCTTGATGCTATTTTCTACATTAAGACGGAGCGCTTGATGCGTAAAAGACGTTTAATTTCATTTACTTGTTGCAACGCATGTTCCGGCTGGCGTGTGTTAGCAAGGCGCATCGAAAACGTGGCCGCCTCTAAAGGCTTTTCTTTTTTGCTTTCAAGGTTAAGCCGGTACCAATAGGGTAGATCGTTTTGGTAGATGGAAACCAGGTCTGAACAGTGACGGCGCACGGACACCCCTCGATCTTTTATGCGCGCGCCTTGATTGTTCTCCGGCTGGTCGTC
>JAFDEW010000489.1 GCA_019310125.1 Deltaproteobacteria bacterium
TTTAAAAAATATGCCATAATTATTCCTTCCCGTATGCCTGGTTTCAGGTGTCAGGTTTCAGGCTCCAGCACCTCTGTTCATCATTCCTGACACCTGACACCTGAAACCTTAAGACATGGAACAAAAATGGGATTAAAATTCCATCTGTATACACTGTGATTTTCACCACCCTAGTTTGGTCCGGTATAAGCAACACATTTAATCTCAACTTTGGCGCCCTTGGGCAGAGCACTCACTTCCACCACAGCCCTGGCCGGTCGATGCTCTGAAAAAAATTGACTGTAGATTCCGTTGAACTCGGCAAAATCACCCATGTCGGTGACAAAAACATCCACCGCCGTCACACTGTTAAGATCGCATCCCGCGGCCAGCAGAATCTGCCGAAGATTCTCCAGAGCCCGGCGCGCCTGGGGCGCAAAATCAGGACTCACCAGTTCCCCGGTTTGGGGGTGCATTCCGAGCTGACCACTCACAAAAAGCCAGGACCCCACGGCTAGTACACTCCATGATATTCTCCTTCTGGAATGATTAAAATTGCCCATAATACGGCTTTAAAAAATATCCCATATTTATTCCTTCCCGTATGCCTGGTTTCAGGTGTCAGGTGTCAGGCTCCAGCGCCTCTGTTCATCCTTCCTGACACCTGAAACCTTAAGATATGGAACAAAAATAGGATTAAAATTCCATCTGTATACACGGCGATTTTCACCACCCCAGTCTCCTTCTGTTACCAATCATAAAGAATTTCCCAGTGTTCCTGAAAAGAAGCGTCTTCCTGCGTGTAATGATACGACAGGGTCTTATTTTTGCCTGAATTATTACTAATTTCTTCCCCCCAGTACCGTATATAGACTGCCGGAATCATGCGGGTATCGTCATCGGAACCACCCACAGCAGAGGACTCTTTCACCCACATCTCTTTTTCCTCTACCACCTTCCACATACTGCCTGAGACTTTGCTTCTTACCCTTTCACCAACATGAGGAAGTCCCAGCTTATCCCGCAATTCTTTGAATCTGTATACCGAAAGTTCACCGTAATCCAGTATTCTTTCGCCAAAAATCATAATGCCGATGGCGCCAATGGGCGCCGTCAGGAGAATGGATAACACCGCAACCGCCAGAATAACCTCCCCCGAGGCCACCCCCGCCGCAAGGGGAACCGCCCCGATAGCAGCCTGAACGGTTGCTTTGGGAATATAAGCCACCACGCAAAACAGTTTCTCTTTCCAATCAAAAGGCGTTCCAATGAGCGACAAATACGTTCCCACACTCCTAAAAATAAGACCGACAAAAATTACCAACGCTCCGGCCAGGCCTGCTTTCCAGGCCACATGAATGTTCACCTGAGCCCCTACCAAAACAAAAAGCAAAAGCTCTGCAAATATCCATAGTTTCTTTAGTTTCTGAGAAATAATATGTGCGATAGGCTCGGATTTTTCCAAAATAACGAAACCGATGGCCATGACGCCCAAAAGGCTGGCAATGGGCACATGTTTTTCGCAAACCGCTTCCAGCCAGGTAAGAACTATGGCAACCCCCATAACCAGCATGATCCGTTTTGGAGGACGCCAGTCATATTTTGTAAAAAGGTGATATAAAAAATATCCGGGAATGATTCCGACGATAATTCCAAGAACGATAGAGACGGGAATTGAGCCCAGTTGCATCAGAATATTTGTCTGTTCCCCGCCGTACATGCCCAAAAATACGGTGAACAGAACGATAACGAAAACATCATCCAACGAAGATGCCCCCAGGATCAATGTGGGAATGGCTTTTTTGGCCCCCCGCCCTCGATCCATAAAGTCAATCATAAGGGGGACAACAACCGCCGGAGATACCGCACCCAATATACTCCCAAGGATGGCAGCCTCAAGATAGGTGATGTGGAGGAGCTTGGGCGCCACGAGCATAACTCCGCCGATTTCAAAAATAGCCGGTACCGAGCTCATAATAACCGCCGCACGTCCCACCCGGTTCAACGCATCCCGACGAAGCTCAAAGCCGGCCCTAAGCAAAATGACGATGAGTGCTATTTTTCTGAAATCCCCGGAAACTTTCATCATTTCAGGAGACATGAAATTTAACACATACGGACCCACAAGAACCCCGACAATGAGCATGCCGATAAGACCCGGCAATTGCAGACGTTTAAACAGATAATCGGCCCCTAATCCCAAGATGATAATAAGTGCCAAGCTGAAAGCCATGTGATCCCCAATTTTTTCGGTTTATTTTTGACGGCTTCGTAAAAAGTCCAATTTCTGCGTTGCGCTTCATTTCGTGTTCACTGCGGCGTACATAAGTACGCCTCATTCCACGAAATTCGCGACGCCTTGAACTTGAACTTTTTTTACGAGCTCATCATTTTTGCCGTTGCAAACAAATCCCTCCGGGTACAAAAAGACGCCTTTAACCCTTTTAAAAAATTGGTTTAATACTGTCAAACGCTTTTTGTGTTTGTTCTTTTGACTTTTAGGCTTTCATGATGGTATAAACCAAATTAAGTGATTTTTTACTCGATCTGCACCGATCTCTTGCGCATCAAGTCTCTTGCGCATCAAGGATTCGCGAAAATTCTCGACATATCCACTGGTATGCCTGCGGTTTTCGCGAACCCTTATGCATCAAGATCTCAGCACATCTTTTCGCAAAAAATCACTCAACTTAGGTTTAAAAAAGAAAATATATATACGAAAGAGATCTCCATGAAACCCTGTAACGCATTTTTTATTCCGTTATTTGCTCTGTTTTGCTTTTCATGCGCAGGAGGAAACTCGGCAAAGATAATGCCTGAACACATAACCGCCGGCACCAAAGAAATGGCCAGAGGAATCACCAGGTATAATAAGGGGTGTTACAAGGACTCCCTGGAATATTTTTTCAGGGCGCACGAGCTGTTTGTTGCCTCT
>JAFDEW010000490.1 GCA_019310125.1 Deltaproteobacteria bacterium
TTTTGGAAAATTATCAAGGAGATCAAGAACGAATTCCGCGAGATCAACAGATAGTTGCCATACTTCAAGCTTTTCAAATGGAAACACATAGTCACTCATATTTTGCCTCCAACCTCTAACCTTAAACCTCCAACCGCGTAGCGCTCCCCTCCAACCTCTAACCTCTAACAGCCGAAGGCTCCTCCTGATAAACGATCTTGCCCTCAACCATTGTCAACACGGCCTTGCCCTTCATATCCCATCCGTCAAAAGGGGTGTTGCGGCTGAGGGAACGGAAATTATCCGCAGTGACTCGATACGATTTTTCAGGGTCAATTATGGTAATATCAGCCGGTCGTCCGATATGCAATCCGTTTTTCAGCCCGAGGATGCGTGCCGGGTGGGTTGACATTTTTTCAACAAGAGCGATCATGGAGATCACACCGTCTTCGACCAGCTTTAAAGATAGTGAAACCGAGGTCTCAAGCCCGATGATACCATTTGCCGCCCGATCGAATTCTACTTGTTTTTCAATAAAAGAATGAGGGGCATGATCGGTGGCGATAACATCGATGGTTCCGTCCGACAGCCCCTGACAAACAGCCTCCCTGTCAGGGCCGGATCTCAAGGGGGGATACATTTTGGCGTTGGTATTATAATTTTTAACGGATTCGTCTGTCAGTGTAAAATAATGAGGCGCGGTTTCCGCGGTAACGGGTATGCCTCTTGTTTTTGCATCCTTTATGGCCCTTACCGATTCTTTTGTACTGACATGGGCGATGTGAACGGGAATGCCGGTCAATTCACACAGGGCGATATCCCTTAAAACCATTATACTTTCAGAAGCATTGGGTATTCCCGCAAGTCCCAGTTGTGTTGCCACCACACCTTCGTTCATGGCGCCGCCCGCTGCCAGATCAAGGTCCTCGCAGTGGGAGATCACCGGCAGATCGAATCCTTTTGAATATTCCAGGGCCCTTCGCATGAGCCGGCTGTTATTCACCGGGTTGCCGTCATCGGATACGGCAATTGCGCCGGCTTTTTTTAACTCTGCATATTCACAGAGCTTGTCCCCCTTAAGTCCCTTGCTGATGGCCGCAACCGGATACACACGTACCGTGTCCGCTGCCTCGGCCTGTTGTAAGATATATTCCGTAACCTGTCTGCAATCATTGACCGGGTCTGTGTTCGGCATACAGCATATTGCCGTAAATCCACCAAACGCAGCGGCCAGAGAACCGCTTTCAATGGTTTCTTTATATTCGTGTCCGGGCTCGCGCAGATGCACATGCATATCGATCAAACCGGGCGTCACTATTTTATCCGATGCATCTATTATTTTTGCTTCCGGATACTCACCGTCTGCCGACCCGTGCTTTTTTATCTCAACGATCTTGCCGTCCGCAATAAGGATATCCATTATACCGTCTAAATTTCCGGGATCAATAACCCTGCCGCCCTTAATCAGAATCAGCATTTCGTGCACCTCCGGTCACCAGATATAAAAGAGCCATGCGAACTGCTACACCGTTTGTTACCTGGTCAAGGATAATGGAATAGGGCCCGTCTGCAACATCATAAGCAATTTCAACCCCCCTGTTTATCGGCCCAGGATGCATAATCAGCACATTCTCTTTGGCTTTTTTCAGTTTGGCTGTTGTCAACCCATACACGGCTGAATACTCACGTTCTGATGGAAACAAAAAGTCTTGCTGCCGCTCCTTTTGTATTCTTAACATCATAATAACATCCGCATCACGAATCGCCTCTTCTACATTATAGGTAACGGAAACGCCAAGGGTTTCGATCCCCTTGGGAATCATGGTTCGGGGACCTGCCAGTACCACATGGGCGCCCATTTTTGTGAACCCGATACTGTTTGATCTGGCAACCCGGCTGTGAGAGATATCGCCGATTACGGCAATTCGCAGACCGGATATTTTGCCTTTATTTTCTCTAACCGTCATCAGATCAAGAAGGCATTGGGTGGGGTGGGCGTGCATGCCGTCGCCGGCATTGATAATCGAAGGCTTCATTA
>JAFDEW010000491.1 GCA_019310125.1 Deltaproteobacteria bacterium
AACTTCAAAAAGCCCTTTTTTTTGTTCAACGGCACCGGTAAACGCGCCTTTTTCATGGCCGAAAAGCTCGCTTTCCAGAACACCGGGAGAGAATTCATTGCAACCCACCGCAAAAAACGGCTTGGATTTTCTGTCACTCAATTCGTGAATGGATCTGGCGACCAGTTCTTTTCCCGTCCCGGTATCTCCGGAAATCAAAACCGTAACCGGCAAAAGGGCGACCTCCTTTATGGATTGAACCACCTTTTTGATTTCCTTTGACCGCCCAATCACGGGTGGGGCTGCTCTTAAACCCAATGCTTTTTCTTTTTTCAACAGGGCGATCTCTTTAAGCATCTCCCGTTTGGCCACGGCTTCCCGTACGGTTGTCCAAAACAGATCTAATTTGTCATCCATGGGTTTTTCGAAATAATGGAAGGCCCCTGTTTTGACCGCCCGGATCGCATCCTCCGTGGAACCGAATGCCGTGATAAAAATCACGGGAATCTCCGGATACAGGTCCTGAACCGTGGTAAACAGTTGGATCCCTGTCATTTCCGGCATCTGGACATCTGATATAATCAGATCAAATGATTCATTGCTCAAAATCTTGACGGCATCTTTGGCTGAAGTGACGGGAGTAATATGAAATTCAACGGTTTGGGGAAGACAAAGAAAAAGTTCCAGGAAGGCCTCATTATCATCTACGATTAAAATCTTGGGTTTTTGCATTATCTTCGGGCCGCATGGAGCGAGTTGTTCATCGTTTTTGAGTTGATGGCGCTGATGCTGAGAACCGGTTTAAAAAATGTTTCAACTTGTAACAGGATGAAAAACGAGATTTGTAACGATTGGTAACACTTCAAACGAACAAGGGTTTTGCCCGTTAAAAAATAACATATGATTACTTATCATTATGTCTTTTCTCCGCATTTTCTCTGTCTGGCATCCTAATTGCTTTATTATATTAATTTTAATCTTCGATGGTTATGGGTAGTTCCTGTATCAACTTTTTACAGGTAACGCAAGAACAAGGTGGGGTATTTCCCCTGTGTTTGCATAAAAAACATACCGAACAAAACATAACATTTTAAAACTCAGAGAAAATGGCAAAAAAATCCGATCACGATTCTTCACCCACCGCATTTATTAATATTGTGGGCCGAAACATGCTGCAAAATGAACTGTTACTTTCGTTTCTGAAAAAGGAAACAGGCCTGAAAGGCTCATCTTTCCCAGAGATGGAATCCATAACGAAGATCGACGCCCATGAGCCTGCAATCCCGCAATTGCTCATTTTGGATTGTAAAAATGTTGATATGAAAAATCTTTGGACCGATATTCGTTCATGGAATTGTTCAAACTCATCCCCGTGTTTCTTTGCTTTGTGTAATGCCATAGCCGATTCGGCGTTTGAAAAAAAAGCCATGGACAGCGGCATCCAGGGCATATTTTATAACAACGATTCCCTGCCGTTAATCGCCAAAGGCATTTGTGCGGTTTTGCAAGGAGATTTATGGTATTCCAGAAAAGCGTTGACCCAATGCCTGGTGGGACCAAAATCTTTTGCGGATTCGTCAACACATCCGGCCGTGTCCCGTTTGACATTCAGAGAAAAAGAAATACTTGCCTGTATCGCTTCCGGATACAGCAGCCAGGTCATGGCGGATGAGTTTTCCATCAGTTTGCATACCGTCAAAACCCATATCTATAATCTTTACAGAAAGATAAATGTTAACAACCGGCTTCAGGCGTCTTTGTGGGCCACCAAATACCTTTAATTTTCATGAAAAAATCGAAAAAGCTTTTAAAATTAACATTTGATGGAATTCTATGATATTTTTTTCGGTTTTTTTCACCCTACGGGCGAGCCTGATTCAATCATTTGCTGTGTTATCAGGGGTTCGCGGTAAATTACTACAGCTGGTACCTTACTGAAAGATAGATGTTGTTGGGCCAGCGAGCGAGCCTTATAGGTGAGCTCGCTCGCCTGCCCAACTCGATAACTCGGAGCACAATGAATTATTTTTAAAGAC
>JAFDEW010000147.1 GCA_019310125.1 Deltaproteobacteria bacterium
GCGGTTCCGGACAGTATTGGATATTATATTCTGGAAGGATTATCTCCGGATGAACCCATTAAAAAGAGCAAGCAAATCCGGTATAAAAAAATATTTTTATTTGAAAGATTAAAGTTTGAAAAAGATGACGTGCGCTCAGAAAATGATAAGATCGCGGCCAAGCTCAATCGTATCTTAAAGGAAAGTTATCAAATGCTTGGGTATGAAATTATTAGCGTTCCGCTCTTGTCTATCGACGATCGCGTCGATTTTATCTTAAAGTGTCTTTAACGTAAAAATCCTGGCACAGAGGACCAGGCGTTCAATCTTAAATCAAACGTTTATATTCTAGGTGGTATAGAATTTCCGATTCATTAAGTTAAGGGGGCTAAATAATGAAAAAAACAATTGCAATCATGGCCAGTCTGGTACTGGCTATATCTCTTTTTTCATGCGCAGGACCGACACAAAAAGAAAGAGGCGCAAAAACAGGCGCTTTAATTGGCGGTACAAGTGGCGCAATTCCCGGTCAAGTTATTGGTGGCCATACGGAATCCACTCTTCCCGGAGCGTCAATCGGCACCGCTGTTGGGGGTATCGCCGGTCATCAAATCGGTGCGTATATGGACAGACAGGAGCAAGAGTTGAAAGCTGCGATGGCTGCAAGTGAGGCTGCCAGCATCCGGAGAACCCATGATGTTTTGACGGCTACTTTTCGTTCTGAATATTTGTTTGACTTTGGCTCTTCAACCTTAAAGCCGGGAGCATATACGGAAATCGGCAGAGTTGCCGATGTATTAAACAGATATCCACAGACGACCATCAGAGTAGAGGGCCATACCGATTCAAAAGGGTCTGAAGCATATAATCAAACTCTGTCCGAAAAACGGTCACTGGCGGTTCAGAGCGCTCTGACGCAAAGGGGGGTAGATCCGACAAGAATACAAACCGTTGGGTTTGGTGAGTCACAACCCATATCTTCAAATGATGCCATGAACAGAAGGGTTGTGATTGTAATTATACCTACTTAGAAAATATAGAGTAAAAAAGAGGGGGTAAAGAAGATGGCAAGTTTCATGGAAGAGGAACGTTGACTTCTCCTGACGGTGAAAAATATGTGGGGGATTTTAAGGACAATATGTTGAACGGACAGGGAATTCTGGTTCGGCCCAACGGCGTCAAGTATGTGGGTCAATTCAACGATAATAAGCTTCACGGAAAAGGGACGTTGACTTCTCCCCACGGCAAGAAAATGGTCGGCAACTTTAAATTTGGTGAGTTTGTCGGGAAATAGCCAAAGCCATATCGACGATTAATCTCTTACGACAAAGGTCTGCACCACCCTAAAGAGATCATTTACGCTAACGGGCTTGGCAAGAAAGGCATCTGCTCCGGAATTTTTGGCGGGTTGTTCATTGGCAGGATTATCGGACATCAGAAGGCATTTCTTGCCCGGACTTTTCTCCTTGAATTTAGCCATAAGTTCAAATCCGTTCAACCCGGGAACGTCGATCTCTGAAATAATCATGTCCGGACTTTCATTGCCCTCTATATATCTCCAGGCGGCCAAACCGTTATCAAAAGATAAAACATCTCTGTTCACACAATACATTAAAACTGTGACAATAAAATCCCGGACCAGCAGATCATCATCAATAACAGCTATCTTTACGTTTGGTATATTGACTGGGTTCACGCTACTTTCAGAAAATTTACATCTTGAATTTGGAATTTGAATATAAGCGTCTCACAGATCTTGTTCAGATTGTCGGCAAGAGCCTTTTCTCTGAAATGACCCCTGAGACGGTCTTCAGCCAGGGCTTTGGCCATTACGGCCAGCAGCTGAACCCGCTGATGAAACAGATGCTCTTCTGAGGTCTTTCCCCTGGAAACAATGTCTGCCGGGGGCTCAAAGTCCTTGTCCTTTAAAATGGAGGATTCGCTGACCAGGTGGAGGGAATGATAGAAAACATGATTTGCATTTTCTATGATGGCTTTTTTTCGGTAATTTCCCAGAGGGCAATCTCTTAAATAGGCCTTGGCCATGATAATAAGAAGCTTTAGTCGCGATGAAAAAACATCATCTTCCGACATTGCTCTCATCTCCACGGACGCCGGCCCCAATTTAATCATACTATGTCCTTGCCTCTGAGTTTCTTAGTAAAAAACATTACCTCCAAGCCGAATAATATATTATCCCCCTTATCCTATTAGCATGTGGATGTCAATATTTTTTTCAGGAATTTAGATGGGTTAAAAGTTCTTTTTTTTCTTTTTCCGTCAAATTGCGCCAGACGCCCTCGGTCAGGCTTCCCAGTTTAATTTTTGAAACCCTTATCCGCCTTAACTCTGTCACACGGTTCCCCACTTTTCTGACCATGCGTCGTATCTGCCTGTTTCTACCTTCTTTGAGTATGATACGAAAACGTCTGGAAGAAATTCTCCGGATCTTTGCGGGTCTGGTTTTGGTCCCCATCATGGGTAACCCTTCGGCAATGCTCCGGAGAGAACCATCGGTTATGTGCCTTGAGACGGTAACGTCATATTCTTTTTCATGATCAAAGGAAGGATGTGAAAGTCTGTGATGGAGACTGCCGTCATTGGTCAAAATCAGAAGCCCGGTTGAGTCCTTATCAAGCCTTCCGATGGGATAGACGCGCTCGGATATGTCTATAAGATCCAGCACGATCTTTTCACCCGGATGGCTGCAGCTGGTAACATATCCTTTGGGTTTGTTAAGAACTATATATACGGGTTCACTTTTTAGCGCTACACCCTTTCCATCAAATTCCACCCTGTCTTTCTCAGGATCTACCTTTGTGCCGAGCTCGGTAACAATTCTGCTGTTTACCCTGATACGCCCTTCCCTGATATATTCTTCTCCTTTTCTTCTGGAACAGATGCCGGCTTGGGAAAGAAATTTTTGCAAACGTATCATCGTCATATGCTATACTTACACCGGTCACAATTTGCGCTTAGAAACCTAAGATCTGTAATCCGCATTGATTCTCACATAGTCCACGGAAAAATCGCAGGTATACATCAAGTCAGAGCCCCGTCCCATGTTTAAATCAATGGTTACGACAAATTCCGGTTTACAAAGGACCTTTGTGGCCTCTGCTTCAGCGGCGTTTCCGCACCCCATGCCGCCTTTTACCATTTGAACATCATCAAAATAAACATCTATCTTATCCGGATCTACTTTAGCATCCGCCCTGCCCACAGCGCCCACAATACGCCCCCAGTTGGCATCCTCTCCGAAAAATGCAGTCTTTACCAGAGGAGAATGGGCAACCGTGTCCGCAACGTTACGGGCATCAGAGTCGGACACCGCCCCCCGAACAATAATTTCAACCAGCTTGGTCACCCCTTCCCCGTCTCTTAGCAGCTGTTTGGCCAGGTCCAGCAAGATGTCATCCAAAACCTTTTGAAAAATATTTTTTTGGGCTGCGCTTTGAATAACAGCCCCGGACAGCCCGTTTGCCATGACCATGACCGTATCGTTGGTGCTGGTATCCCCGTCAATGGTTATCCGGTTGAAAGAACGGTCTGCAGCTTTAACCAACGTTTCTTTTAAAACGTCCGGTGATGCTCCCACATCGGTACACACAAAGCAAAGCATTGTGGCCATATCCGGACGGATCATTCCTGCGCCTTTGGCAACACCGGTAACGGTAAAAGCTTTGCCTTCCACAACTCCCTGTGCAGAGGCTGTCTTAGGAACATTGTCTGTTGTCATTATCGACCGGGCCAAGTCGACAATTCCTCCAGGCTGAAGGGATTCCACAAGGTCGGGAACCGCTGTTTTAATCTTTTCAATGGGCAGGGGGGCGCCGATAACACCGGTTGACGCCACAAACACCAGATCGTTTGAAATTCCGAGTTCAGATGCTGCAAGACGGGTCATGGTTTTGGCATCACGCATCCCCTGTTCGCCGGTACAGCAATTGGCATTACCGCTGTTGACAATAACCGCCTGGCAAACACCCGATTTTATCAACTCCATGTCAAGAAGAACCGGCGCCGCCTTAACCCGGTTTTTAGTAAACAGACCGGCAACGGTTGCCGGTACCTGCGAATAGATAAGCCCAAGATCTTTTTGACCCTTTTTTTTAAGGCCCGACGAAACCCCGGCGGCCTTAAATCCGGGACACATTATCACGCTCATGTGAATACGTCTCCTTTAACTATTGTCCATCCACAAACGGCATCTTTCGGCCCCCGGCGGCGTTCTCGCTCGTTTTCAATCCTCGACATAGCACGCTATGCCTGCGGTTGAAAACTCGCTCGGGCCTTGCCGGAAACCAAAATCTACCATTTCTGGATGGACACCAACTAAATTGAGAATCGGAAAGTTTTTCCTTTAAACCCTCAAATAAAGCGGAATGAATGATCAGCAACGAAATCGTACACTGTTTGAATGCATTAGGGATCGTTGCGAAAGAACAGCGCCTTTTTTAAATCCCACTTAAAAGATAAAAAATGTGACTCACTTAACCGATTTATTTTACTATTGAAACATTGTTCTTTCGTTACGAGCCCTTGTGCATGAGTTTGTACGATGCAGTTGCTGATTATTCATAGAGCGGTTGGATTAAAAAAAACTCCCCGTCTCCTCAACTAAATTCATTTTAATATATTCCTCCCGTATGAATTTCATTTGACAGAATAGTCAAATATTGTCAATCTGCATTTCTACATGCTAAAAAACTTTAAAATTACCATCGAATACGACGGTACGGCCTATCACGGCTGGCAGCGTCAGGTCGACGATCCAACCATTCAGGGCGAAATTGAAAAAGCTCTGATGACCATGACCGGAAACCCGGTGACTCTGACAGGATCCGGAAGGACCGACGCCGGTGTGCATGCCTTTGACCAGGTCGCAAATTTTCTCTGCCGTACCGGGTTAGATCATACCGTTTTTCTAAAAGGACTCAACAGCCTTCTGCCCAAAGATATTGTCATCACGAAATGCACACAGGTTTCGGTAAAATTTCATGCCCGCTATGATGTCAAGAGCAAATCTTATCATTACAGAATATTGAATCGCAACCTGCCTGCCGCGATCTTCAGGCAATATGCCTGGCACATACCGAAGAAACTCGACCTTGAGGCCATGGCCGGCTCACTGCGTTATATCATCGGAACCCACGACTTCAAGGCGTTTGAAGGCACTGGGAGTCCCAGAGCCAGCACCATCCGCTCTGTTATGCATGCGGATCTCGAAAAAGTGGATGACGGATATCTTGTTTTAAAAATACAAGGGAACGGCTTCTTGAGGTTTATGGTGCGAAATATTGTGGGAACACTTGTGGATGTCGGTCGGGGCAAGATCACACCCCATGACTTTAACAACATACTGTTGTCAAAAGATCGCAACCTTGCCGGTGTGACGGCGCCGGCACACGGGTTATTCCTTATGCAGGTCAACTATTAATGACGGTTTCGTAAAAAGTCCAACTTCTGCGTTGTGCTGCATTTCGCAATCATTCAACGTACGAAAAAAGTACGCCTCATTCCACGAAACTCGCGACGCCTTTTTATCCCGAGAAATTTAATGCTATTTCCTGTTTTTCATGTTCTGGACCTGCTCGTTGTAATATGTAATAACCTCTCTCCGATTCAGCATCCCGATCAGAATACCATGGTCATCATCCTTTACAACCGGCAGGCTGTCGATATTTTTAATGGTAAATTTTTGTAGTACCGCATTCAAATCCTCGGACGGCGTCGTTAATATAATGTCAAACGTGGCAATATCATTCATCACCACAAGCTGGCCGATGCCCTGCGAAAAAAGTACACTTCTGATATCTGTACTGGAAAATATTCCCGTCAGCCTGTTATATTGATCCACAACCGGAAAATAGTGTTGTTTTGTTTCTGAAAAAAACTTTCTGAAATCACGAAAGGTCATGTTCCGGGGAATGACTTCCACTTTTTTAACAAGGTGCATCAGATTCTTGACTTTGATCGCCTGTAAGATGTCCACAAAGAAATCTCCTGCATGGGCCGGAGAGTCGATTTTGCTTTTAACCTGTTTTTCATAAATTGTCCATTTCCGTGCCGCAAGATAAGATACTGAACAGACCAGAAGGCTGGGCAGAAGCAGCTGATAGGAATCCGTCATTTCACTGACAAATATGATGGTAGAAATCGGAGTGTTTGACACCGCCGTAAAAAAGCCTGCCATACCCACCACTACAAAGGCTCCGGGTTCAGTGACAACCCCGGGCATGATCTGGTGAAAAATCTTTCCCACCACACCGCCCATTGCACCGCCGATTACGATTGAAGGGCCGAATACCCCCCCGCTCCCACCGGATCCGATGGAAAATGATGTGGTGAATATTTTCCCAATGGCAAGAAAAAATAAAAAAGGTATGGTAAGCTCATTGTCAAGCGCTTTCTGGGCAAATCCATATCCGAATGCCAGCGTCTGAGGCAAAAAAAAACCGACAATACCGGTACATAGGCCGCCCAAGGCCGGCTTTAGGTGATTTGGAATTTTGATAGATTTGAAAATGCCGATTAGGCCGTAAAATGATTTAATGTAAAGAACGCCTGTGGCCACAAGAACTAAGGAAAGCACGAGGTAAGGTCCTAACTCCAGGGGATTACGGAATAAAAAATCGGGCGACTCAAACAAAGACCCCCAGCCGAACACCAGGCAAAACAGGCAATAGGCCACCACTGAGGAAATGCCGGCAGGGATGATAACCTCTGATTCAAAC
>JAFDEW010000492.1 GCA_019310125.1 Deltaproteobacteria bacterium
CGGATGCGGCGCATGTGTTGCCGCGTGTCCCAATGCCTCTGCCATGCTTTTTACCAGTGCCAAGATTTCTCAGCTGGCACTTTTGCCCCAGGGAAAACCTGAAGCCGCGAATCGTGCCCTGGCCATGGTCAGAAAAATGGATGAACTTTGTTTCGGCAACTGCAGCAA
This sequence comes from Deltaproteobacteria bacterium, assembly GCA_019310125.1. GTDB lineage: Bacteria > Desulfobacterota > Desulfobacteria > Desulfobacterales > UBA11574 > S5133MH16. Next base: position 169 of record JAFDEW010000492.1, read on the forward strand.
TGAACGAGAATGTGAAGCGGAATGCCCCAAGGAAATTTCCATATCCAACATTGCCCGATTGAACCGTGAATTTGTAAAAGCGGGACTGGTTTCCGCCGTAAAATGATAGAGACCCTTGAAAAACGTCCCCTTTTGCCGAAGGGTCAGTTGAACGCTTGCTAAAATTAACGGTTTCGTAAAAAGTTCAAATTCCCCCGAATAAATCTATCGGGATAAAAAGGCGTCGCAAATTTTGTAATCATGAGGCGTACTTTTCGTACGTTGAATGATTGCGAAATGCAGCACAACGCAGAAGTTGGACTTTTTACGAAGCCGTCAAAATTTATTCGGTTTTAAAGTGATCCCAACCCGAAGGCTCAAAGGATGTGATCTCACCGTTCCAAAGAATCAGCTCCATTTTTCCCGAATCGGTTATTTCGCCGATCTGATAAAGGGGATTCCGAAACCTCTTCAGATAATTCGCCGCAATACGATCCATTTTATCCGGTATTATGGTGCACAACAGGGTATAATCCTCACCGCCGGCAAGGGCATATTCAACCGGATCAAAATCAAACCGGTCGCAAAACTTTTTCAGATTCTCGGAGACGGGTATTTTTTTGGAATACAAACGCACCCCCACGTTGCTCTGCTCGGCGATGTGTGCCATATCGGAACTGAGCCCGTCACTGACATCAATCATTGCATGAACGCCGCCCTGGCGTGCAAGAAATCGACCTTCCCGAAGATAGGGTTTGGGTATGAGGTGCGCATTACGAAGCGCCTTGAATTCCTTGGAATTCGCTTTCATATTATGTGTTATCAGATGCAATCCGGCCCGGCTGTCTCCTAAAAAACCGGTTGAACAAATGATATCGCCCGGTTGAGCGGTATTACGGTACAATATTTCTTTTTCAAATGCAGATCCCAACACCAGGATATTTATGATTAAATCAGTTTTTGAACGGGTCGTGTCCCCCCCCAGAAGATTAAGGCTGAATTCGGCCGCCAGTCTTTTCATTCCATTATATAGATCTTCAAGAAACTCCACGGAGCAGTCTTCGGGTACGCCGATACTGATGAATGCTTCACGGCCGATTCCACCCATTGCGGCAATATCACTCAGGTTCACGGATAGCGCTTTATAGCCCAAGTTAAATCCGGAAGTTGTATTTCTGAAAAAATGGATCCGTTCAACAAGCAAATCCGTGGTGGCAAGCATAACTTCGTGGGGTGTGGGAATAAATGCCGCGGCATCATCGCCGATGGCTTTAATAATATTTTGAGGACGAATTAAACAGCCCCGGCTGATTCTTTTAATAAAACCAAATTCACCGATATCTCTTAGATTCACTGTAATAACCCGATCCCTTGATTTTTTCTCTTGCTGTTATTTCTAAAAAAGATAGTTTTATGGTACAGTTATGTCAAGCACAAAACAATGGGAACTTTAGCACAGGCATATTACTTTCCAGTTATGCTGTGAGACCTTTGCAAAACGCCCCTTTTTGCTCAATTTCTGCGTCAGACTCAAATTTTAATCCTCGAAATACTCAATGTATTCCTGTGGTTAAAATTATCGTCTTTCTTGAACTTAAACAAAAATTGACATTTTTCAAAGGTCTCGCTGTAATAAAGAATTTATCTTGAAAATTCGTTCCGCATAGTGTTTATGCTAACAATAGGTAGTGTCCATCCATAAATCTATATTTGGCACAACTTAAGTTTCCAATGCAGAAATGTGCAATTTTTCGCAAGGTCAAGGACAATTCTGCAGGATAGCAGAATTGGACGGCTGAATAGCCGCCCGTAAGGGCGAGGGGCATGGACGCCCCGAGTCAAATCAAGGAATTACGC